>CAZCAL010000050.1:0-2176 GCA_964496625.1 uncultured Verrucomicrobiaceae bacterium
CCAGGTGCCATTCTTTATCTTGGGTGGGCTACTTTCGCGGGTGCTAGTCACCCTTCAATCTGCCAAACTGATTTTAGGTGTCTCGGCCGTAGCGATGCTGGTAAATGCAGGTCTCAATGCAATCTTGATGAAATGGATCGGGCTGGCAGGCATCGCTCTCTCGACCGTTTTCGTCACCATTTTGCTTTCTCTGTTAGTCGGCGGACTGGTGGTATGGCAGATCCGACTGCGCGAGAAGGGGGTAGTAGAGGCCCCAAAACCATCATGACGAATAGAGCCGCCGATCGCCGCAGCCTGTGGGCGCAAAAATGGCTACCGTGGGCTGTGGCCCTGTTTTGGGTGCCATTTCTCACTCGTGCGATCCACTGGAGCTACGAGCACGGAACGGTGCCTATAAAGCCGCGCGATTTGACCATGCTGGGCCTGATGGTTGTGGCGCTGCTGACGGCGTTATCGCGGCCGCGATTCAGCATCTTTAGCTACCTTTGGTTGGTCATCCCTGTGCTCAAGATTTTGGACGCTGGTTTTCTGGTGCGTTTTGAAAACAATGCGATCACTGATCATGCGACCTTCGTGCTGAGCCTATTCTCCACTCTGCTTTTGTCCCTGGGAATGATCCTTCCTCTTGCCGCGCCGAACTGGCGCCAAATGGTCATCCCCGTATGCATCGGCACGATCATGGTGATCTCGGCATCTATCCTCTACGAGTGGCTTGGTTTTGGGAATTATACAAAGATTCCTGGACGTATGTCCGGCTTTCCTGTTGATCCAAATGCGGGCCCGATCACGATTTGTCTGGCTCTGGGTATCCTCTTTACCGTCCGGCCAAATTTTTGGCAGAATATCGCCATCATGGGGATGGCTGCACCGTCCGTCGTGTTGACGCTTAGCCGTAGCGGCATGGCGGTATTCATGTTCATGGGGTTCGTTTACGCGATGATGAACCTGCGGCGGCACCTTGTGGGAATTCTGCTCATCGGCTTTATCGGGCTACCGATGATCGGGTCGGGGCTGATGGTGCTCGCTGCGTCGAAGGCGCGGGAAGGTGTCGTCCGCAATGACAATGTGACAGACCGCATTCAAGCGATTTTCTCCTTGGATTTTGATCGCATATCGAGTCCAGAGCGCGGCAAGGATCTTGCAGACGGGTGGGAGGCTGTGGGGAAATCCCCAGTGTTCGGCTATGGCACTGGCTCTGGTAACGTGCACTGGCAACCGCACAATATGTTCGTCGCCATCTGGCTCGATATGGGTCTGATCGGTGTTCTAATTTACGCCTTTCTGCTTTTGTTGGTGACCTTTCGATGTGTGATGAAAAAAGGGGAGGGCATGTTTTGTCTGATCCCGATCTGGCTTTACATCCCCTGTAGCCAGACACTCTTTGAGACGCCCATGTACCTTATGGCGGGTGCTGTGGTGACCTGTTTGCTTTTCGAGCATCGCTTTTCGTTGAGCCTGTTTGGTGTTCGTCGTGGGACCTCGCACTCCGTCGTTGCCACCTCATAGTTCAACCGTTCTTCACTATTATCTGCTTGTCCCACACCTTGATCAAAACCAGTCCATCTCAGCGCCTGCGCCTCGCATTCCTAATCCGCGATCTCGGATTTGGTGGGGCTCAGCGGCAGTTGATTGCACTGGCTGCGCGCTTGCCAAAAGATCAGTTCGATCTCGCGGTGGTGCATTTTTATGGCGGCGGATTGGCCTCAGACTTGGCCGCAGCGGGTGTGAAAACCATTTTGGTGGGCAAAAAGAGTCGCTGGGATCTGATCGGGTTTGTTGGTAGATTGCGCCGCCGTCTTGCTGAATTTCAACCGGACGTTGTGCACGGGTATTTGGCTGAATCTAATTTGATGGCATTGATGCTGCGCCCATGGTGCGGACATCCTAAAGTTGTGTGGGGCCTTCGAGATTCGCATAGTGACGGTGATCACTGGGGGGTGCTTGGCCGTTTGAGTGCTTGGTTGAATCAGGCATTGGCGCATCGTGCGGATCTGATCATCGCGAACTCACATGCCGGTAGGGCCTACTACACGCAGCGAGGGCATCCCCTGGAAAAAACCATCGTCATCTCCAATGGCATCGATACGGAGCGGTTTGTCCCCGGTGAAAGGACTGCAGACGAGTTTGTCATCGGCCACGTTGCGCGTCTGCATCCCATGAAGGACCATGAGACTTT
>CAZCAL010000050.1:2186-16366 GCA_964496625.1 uncultured Verrucomicrobiaceae bacterium
TCTCCGTGCATTGCCTGAGGTGCTAAATGCTTTGCCAAACGCTCGAGTCGAACTCATGGGCTCCATCGGAGATGCAGCGTATGCGGAGCGAATGAAGTCCTTGGGGAGTGAGTTGGGAATTGCGGGCCGTGTTAATTGGCTTCCAGCTCAATCAGCCATGGAACAGGTATATCCCAAGCTGGGTGTTGTCGTTTCGACGTCTAGCTTCGGAGAGGGATTTTCCAATGTCTTGGGGGAAGCTATGTCTTGCGGTATCCCTGCAATCGCCAGCGATGTGGGAGACTCCGCTCTCATTCTAGGTGACTGTGGAAAGGTCTTCCCGCGGGGTTCCTCTGCGGAGTTGGCGCAGCATTTAATCGAACTCGGCAGTCAATCTGCGGCGGAGCGCGCCGCTCTATCCAGACGCTGTCGTCAGCGGATCGTGGAGAATTTCTCGATGGCAAACTTGGTATCGAAAACAAGCACTGCGCTAAGGGCGCTCTGACCACAATGAACGTGCCCATTGCTAAACCAAAGCGCATCCTTTTCATCATCGCCGGTCTCGGTGCGGGTGGGGCGGAGGCTGTGCTGGCACAATTGGCTTGTGGGCTTGATCCCCAACGGTTCCTTCCCTGCGTGATCTCCTTTACGGCTGGAGGCAAGCATGGTGATACATTGCGCGATGCTGGTGTCGATGTGCGCGAATTGGGAATGAAGCCTGGCCTCCCAACACCCGCCGGATTTTGGCGACTGCTGAAATTTGCTCGTGAGTTTCGCCCAGATATTCTTTGTGGCTGGATGCAACACGGGAACTTGGCTGCTTCGATGTTGAGACCATTTTTGCCTGGTCGTCCGACACTGATCTGGAACGTGCGTCAGGCGGTATATTCGCTTGGATTTGAGAAACGGTCTGCCGCCATGCTCATCCGCCTATTGCGTTGGCTGTCCTCCAGGCCAGATGCCATCGTCTGCAACTCCAGCATCGCCGCCGATCAACTGCGCCAGATCGGATACTGCATGAACCGTGGACGGGTCGTCGCGAACGGCTTCGATACTGAAAAATTCAGGCCCGATGCGAGTGCGAAATCATCGCTTTGCGAGGAGCTAAATCTTCCTCCGAATGCGATGATCATCGGGAGGATCGGTCGTAACGATTCCCAAAAGGACAATGCGATGTTTCTGCGTGCGATGGCGGATCTCGTGTCGATGCGGGAGAACCTGCACATCGTGATGGCTGGTAGCGGCATTGAGGAAGGTCGTGAGCCTTTGGCCAGCGATCTGGCACCAGTCGCCGATCAGTTGCGTGGCCGACTGCACCTGCTGGGCGAACGCAGCGATGTGCCGCGCATCACTGCTGCCCTCGATATTTCGGTGTCGTCATCGATTACAGAGGGCTTTCCGAACGTGGTCGGCGAGGCCATGGCCTGCGGCGTTCCACCGATCTCGACTGATGTGGGTGATGCCGTTCGTCTGATGGGAGACGCTGGTGTCGCCATTCCTTCTCGTGATGCAGCGGCGCTCCTCGCTGCATGCTCGCGACTGCTTGATATGTCCACAGAGGAACGGTCATCGTTAGGCAAAGCATGTCGGCAGCGCGTGATCGATCAATTTTCGATGCAGTCAATGATTGGGCACTTTCAATCGCTATTCACATCCAATACGGATTCTTCCATTTCCCAGAGTCTTTAGTCATCAAATCTTATGTGTGGCATTGCCGGATTTTTTTCACCACCAAGCGAAACCGCAGAAAGCTTGACCAGCACTCTGCGGTCTATGACGGATGCCATCGTGCATCGTGGTCCAGATGACGCAGGGCATTGGGTGGATGCGGAATGTGGGGTTGCGTTGGGGCATCGGCGCCTCTCCATTCTGGATCTGTCACCCCTTGGTCATCAGCCAATGGCTTCTGCCGATGGACGGTATGTGATCGTCTTCAATGGGGAGGTGTATAACTTTCAGGACCTGCGCGCGGAGCTGGAGGCATTGGGACATGCTTGGAAAGGGCACTCTGATACGGAGGTGATGCTGGCGGCGATGGTGCAATGGGGCGTCGATGCAGCGACCGCTCGATTCAACGGCATGTTCGCCTTTGCTGTCTGGGATCGTCAGGATCGCGCGCTCCACTTGGGGCGGGATCGCCTTGGTGAAAAGCCCCTCTACTACGGTTGGGTGGGTGACTCCTTCGTCTTCTGTTCAGAACTAAAGAGTTTGGCAGAATTTCCTGGGTTTGAGCGGACGGTGGATCGTGCGTCATTGACGCAATTGCTGCGGTTTAACTATGTGCCTGATCCACACTGCATTTTTGAAGGTCTGCATAAACTTCCACCGGGAGGGTTGATCTCGCTACAGAAGCCTGCGGATCGGCCTGCGCCAAGACTTTACTGGTCGTTGCGCGAGGTGATTCAGCGCGGCATGAGCCATCCGTTCGCTGGCACTGAGACGGAGGCGACACAGCGTCTTGAGGAACTGCTCACTCAATCCGTAAAGCAGCGCATGATCGCCGATGTGCCTCTGGGCGCATTCTTGTCAGGCGGTATTGACTCTTCGCTGATTGTTGCCTTGATGCAGTCTCAGAGCAGTCGTCCAGTGCGGACTTTCACGATCGGATTCCACGAGAAAGATCACAACGAAGCCCACTTTGCTAAAGATGTCGCACGCCATCTGAAGACTGATCACACCGAACTTTATGTCACGGGGCAGGATGCGTTGGACGTTATCCCAAGTCTGCCAGATTTGTATGACGAGCCCTTTGGTGATTACTCCCAAATCCCCACGTTCCTTGTCTGCAAAATGGCGCGTCAGCACGTCACCGTGGCGCTCAGTGGTGACGCTGGTGATGAGCTGTTTGGCGGTTACGAACGCTACTTTGTCGGGCGCAGCCTGTGGAGCAAGTTTGCCTGGATGCCAGGGATGATGCGCAAGGCACTGGCGGGCGGTATGACAATGCTTCCGGCAGGATTTTGGAATGGGTTGGGTGCTGCGGCTCGGCCAATACTACCGGAGCGGTTCAAGCAGATCCCGTTTGGAGATAAACTGCACAAGCTGGCCGAAGTGGTGGGTGCTCCCGGCATGGAGACTCTGTATCTGAATCTGATGTCTCACTGGAAGAGTCCGGCTGACATCGTCATTCAGGGGGATGACCGTCCGACTTCGATCACGGATAAAACTGACTGGCCAGATGTGTCTGATTTCACTCACCGCATGATGCATCTGGACATGGAGACATACTTGCCTGGAGACATTCTGGTGAAAGTGGATCGCGCTGCAATGGGCGTAAGCCTGGAGACACGTGTTCCGCTTTTGGATCAACACGTAATGGAGTTTGCCTGGACTGTCCCTTACTCGATGAAGGTCAAGGACAACAAAGGCAAGTGGCTGATGAGAGAAGTGCTCTACAAGCACGTCCCGCAAGCTCTGATCGACAGACCGAAGCGCGGATTTGGAATTCCTTTGGATGTTTGGCTGCGCGGGCCGCTTCGTGATTGGGCGGAAAGTCTGTTGGACGAAGCTCGCCTGAAACAGGAGGGCTACTTCCATGCCACGCCGCTTCGGCAAAAGTGGCGCGAGCACCTCTCGGGCACGCGCAACTGGCAATTCTATCTCTGGGAAGTGCTGATGTTCCAGGCCTGGCTGGATCGCTGGAAGGGGCGGTGACTAGCCTTTGACGCACCAATGCGCGCCGTCTCCCAGCTTCACCTTCCACCCATCGAGATGGCCGTTTGAATAATCGGTCTTGCCATAGGCACCGACCATCCAGACGCCAGTGACCTTCTTCCACACGGCGCTCATGCTTTCGCCCGTGTGGCAGCCCCAACTCTGGCAAAACGCATTCGGTGCAAACGCACCGGAGTGAATGCGGGAGAGATCGTTCTGGTGCAGCCATGCCGAGGACGCGCCATAGATTGCGGAGCTGTAGTCGAACATGAAACAGAATTTATTGGAGTGCCCAAAATACTCGAAGCCCGTAATCTTGGTGCGCCACCGATTCACGCCACTGTTGATGTAGTTGATCACTTCTCCGCCGCTGCTGAACCAGACGACCTTGAGGTTATACTTGGCCTGCTTCTCCTGAATCCAGGAGGTGTAAGGCTTTTGATCTGCTGCAGAGCGCCGGAGGTAAGCATCGCGATAGACAAGCCACGTGATCGGCAAATTTGGCTCTCTGGTGCGCAGATCCTTCACTCTGGTCATCGCGGCTGCAATAAAATTGGCCCACCAGCGATCGTGCTGTTCGCCTGGCTTCCGGAGGTCTTCCCATTGCCTAGCCGCCGGGCCACCGCTCACAATGATGTACTCGCCCTCCTGCGCCCAAGCAGGTGCCAAGGAAAGTAGGAAAAACAGACTTAGCAAGCTTGCGAGAAGATGACGGTTGGAACGGTGCATGGCAGTCAGAGAGTTTGCAGATGGCTGCATAGTACACGGCCTTTGCAAACTGGCAAGCGGCCCTCTTTCCCAGCAAGACGGCTCGATTCTAAAAATGCCCTGCAAGCGCATCCGGCGCACGGTCTTGATCGTGAATTTCCACAATTCTGCCGTCGTCCATTTGGGCAATTCGATCCGCATGGGAAAAAATTCGGTTGTCGTGAGTGACGATCACCACCGCACGGCCGGGAGTGCGTGCGATGGTTTCGAAGAGGTCCATCACGATCGTGCCATTCTTGGCGTCCAGAGCCGCAGTTGGTTCGTCGCAGATGACGAGTCGGGGGTCGTGGACCAGCGCGCGGGCGATCGCGACGCGCTGCTGCTGGCCGCCGGAAAGTTGGGATGGGCGATGTTTGGCGCGATCTCCCAGTCCCACGAGTTCGAGCATTTCACGCGCCTTTTTTTCGGCCTTGCGTGTGGATACGCCTTGAATCAGTAGCGGCACGCTGGCGTTTTCCACGCAAGTCAGGGTAGGGATAAGGTGGAACTGCTGAAAGATGAACCCGATATTTTTAGCGCGGAATTTGGTGATCGCAGACTTGCGCATCTTTGTCAGGGTCTGCCCGAATACGGTCACTTGCCCCGAATCCACGCCAAGGGTGCCAGCCATGATGCTGATCAGCGTTGTCTTACCACAGCCGGAGGGGCCGACCAGCATGGTGATTTCCCCACTGCGGACATCCAGCGTGATATCCTTCAGCACTTTGAGCCGTGCAGATCCATCGCCGAAGCTCTTGTCCACACCCTGCACATGCACCGCCAGTTCGTGCTGTGGGTCAGGTTCCTTGATATGTGGCAGCAATGTGTCCTTCATCCACGGAAGACCATCGCGGGTTCAAGCCGGCTGACCCGCCAGATGCCGATCAGCGCAGACAACATACAGATGCATAAGATGACGCCGAGCACCACTACGGGTACGATTTGCGGCATGTAAAATGGCGGCTCCTCGTTGGCGAGCGCAGCTCTTCCAAACAAGGCGGTGGCCCCGATGCCGAGCCCATAGCCGACGAAGCCGACCGTCAGTGCCTGGCTGATTAGCATCAGGCAGAGCTTAAAATTGGACGCGCCCATGGCCTTCAATGCGCCGAGATGTTTCATGTGCTCCATGACGAAGGTGTAAAATGTCTGGCTACTGATTGCTGTGCCTACAATGAAACCGACGACGACAGTGATGCCAAAAGAGATGGGAATGCCTGTGTTGCGTACATACCACCAAATCGTCGATGTATTGAATTCCGTTTTTGCGGCGTCGTCTCCCAAGGCGAAGTCACGATTCACAAACGCCTTCAGGCCTGTGGTGCGCTGAATGTCTGCCGCCGCCTCTTCGGGGCTGATGCCCGGCTTTGGTGATGCAATGACAGCGGAGAGCATCTTCCGCTGCGAGGGTGCATATTGCAGTGCGCGACTGTAGGTGGTCCACACATAGGGGCCACCAGTGAAAGAGGTCATTGCCTCAGCGATGCCGACGACGCGCGCCTCCATGTCGTTGATCTCAAACACATCGCCGACCTTTACCTTCTTGCCGCGCTCAACGGAGAGGCGCTTGATCCCAAGGTCATCGATGATGACGGAATGCGGTTGACGACTTGACTCTACATTGCCCTCGCGCATTTGGGCAGGTGCTCCTGCAAGGGTTGTGGAATCGATCCCAATGAGCTGAATCACTTTGAAGTTTCCATTCGGCAATCGCACGCGCTGAATGCCCGTATAGATCGGCTGAGCCCATGCCACGCTATCGACGGAGCGCACGCGGGTTACATCCGTGTCCAGCATCGGGTTCGTTTCATTGACTTGCTCCACCCGGCCTTCGACGACCCAGATCGGCGCTGGCACGTTTTTCAGTGTCGCAGTGGTCCAGCGGATTAGCCCGCAGAAGACTGCTGCCTGTGGTGCCATCAGACAGGTGGCAAAAAAGAGTCGAGCGACGAGCATCAGGTTCTTCCCAGTATCGCCTAACAGCATTTTGAGAGCGAGCCGGTTCTTGATGGATGTGCTGACGAAAAACTACGGTGGAGAATGGGTCAAACCGCTTTGCAGATTTCGCCGTCCAGGGGGCTGCGTCAACGAGATTGTGAAATCGTTACTGACCTGCGGCAGCACGGAGTTTCTCCAGTTCTTCCCAGCGCTCGTAGAGGCCTGCGATCTCTGCTTTGAGTGCCTCCGTTTTTGCAACGAGAGCGGGGGCTTCTGCGGAGCGATCAATGTAGAAACTCGGATCATCAAGAGTGGCGATGATCTCTGCCAGTTGCTCTTCCGTGGTGAGGATGGTCTGCTCCATTCCCTCGAGTTCGCGAGTCTCCTTGTAGCTTAGCTTGCGGGGCTTCGCACCTGGTTTGGCGGAGTCTGATTTCGCGGTCGCGCTGGGGGCCGTCCACACCTTTTTCTCCTTGGCCTCGCGCTCTTTGCGCTTCTCCATGTAGTAGCTGTAGTTCCCCACTTGGACGTGCACGCCACCTTCCTCAAAGGCCACGATCTGATCGCAGATTCGATCTAAAAAATAACGATCGTGGCTTGTCACAATGACGGTGCCATCAAAGTCACAGAGCGCTTCTTCCAGGATTCGCAGGCTTTGCAAATCCAGATCGTTGGTCGGCTCATCCAGCACGATGACGTTGCCGCCACGCTTCAGCACCTTCGCCAGCATCAATCGGGCGCGTTCCCCGCCAGACAGGCGATCCACCCGTTCATTGGCTCGATCATCGCTGAATAGGAAGCGCCGCAGATATGACCTCGCGGACATCTTCTGATCGCCGAAGAACACGGTTTCGTCCTGATCTGCGATCTCCGCCATCACGGAGCCGGTGCCAATCAGCTTCATGCGCGTTTGGTCGATGTAATTGAAGATGACGCGCTTGCCAATGACCACGCGACCTTCATCCGATTCACGATCTCCCATGCACATACGCAGCAGGGTGGTCTTGCCTGCGCCGTTTCTCCCGACAATGCCAGTGCATTGTCCTGGGCGGAAGGAAATGTTCAGCCGGTCAAAGAGCCAGCGCTCTCGCCCGTCATCGGTCGGTACTTTTGCCCCGGCGTTTTCAACTTCCACGGCGATATCACCTAACTCTGCAGGTGGTGGCAGCAGCAGATCCATCTCCTGCTCTTCGGGGGGAGCCTCTGCGCCTTCGATCTTGTAAAACATATCCATCCGATGGCGGGACTTTGTCGTGCGCGCTTTGACGCCGGCACGGACCCACTCTAGCTCGGTTTTCAAGAAGCGCTGTCGCCGTCTCTCTGTCTGTTCGGCGATCAATTGGCGGATGGCTTTGGACTCCAGGTAGGCGGTGTAGTTCCCCGCATGGGAATACATCTTGCCATCAGCCAGTTCCAAGATCCGCGTCGCGATGACGTCTAGAAAGTAGCGGTCGTGGGTAACAAAAACAACCGCCCCAGCGAACCCTCGCAGAAAGTCCTCCAGCCAGCGAATGGAGTCAGAGTCCAGATGGTTCGTCGGCTCATCCAGGAGCAACAGGTCAGGCATGCCAATCAAGGCTTGGCATAGCGCGACGCGGCGTTTTTCTCCGCCTGACAATGGTCCGGCCGGTGCGTCGAGCGGGGGAGCTCCGAGGGCAGTGACTAATGATTTGAGGCGGGCTTCAAGGTTCCAACCGTCCGCAGTTTCGATCTCATGCTGGAGGAGTTCCAGTTCCGTGGGTGTGCCCTCGCCAGACTCGTAGCGCTGAATCCAATCACGAACTTGAGCAGCCCCGGCCAGGATATTTTCCCGTACGGTTTGATCGTTATCTAACTCAAACTCCTGGGGTAGGTAGCCGATGCGGATGCCACGACGCAGCGCGATCGTGCCACTGTCTGCGGACTCTGCGCCAGCCAAGATGCGCAGTAGCGAGGTCTTGCCACAGCCATTGCGACCGACGAGGCCGACCTTCTCCCCGGCACCCACTGCCATGGTGACACCATCCAGCAATTGCTGATTCCCGTAGGAGAGAGTCAGGTCAGTCGAGGACAGTAATGAGGACGGGGTGGGAACCATTGACGTCTCAGGAAACTGCGACGCAATGAATCCGACGGATGCCTTCGATCTTTTCAAGCTTCGCGATCACTTCGGGTGATGGCGCGGAGTCGAGCGTCAACAGAGTCAGGGCGTTTCCGCACGACTTGTCGCGGCTCAGGGACATGTCGGCGATGTTGACATTGTTCTCGCCAAGGATGGCGCTGTAGGTGGCGATCATGCCGGGGCGATCAATGTTTTCGATCATCAGCAGGGTGCCTTCAGGCTTCGCATCGATTCGGCGGCCGTTCACCTTCACGATGCGCGGATCACCACCGAAGAAGGTGCCGGCGAGGCTGGCGCTGTCGGTGTCGTTGCTGACTTTCACTTCGATGAGATCTTGGTATTCGGTAGGCTCAGGAATGCGGCTTTCGGTGAAGCGGATGCCGAGATTGTCAGCGACGCCATTGGCGTTGATGTAGTTCACCTGCTCCTTGCCCGTGGCGCGTTCCAGGAAGCCCTTCAACACCGCACGCGAAATGAGTGTGGTATCACCGCTGCCCACTTTGCCGCTGTAGTTGATCCGCAGCACATTGGAGCGCGCTGGCGCAAACTGGGAAATCAGGCGGCCAAGGAGTTCGCCAAACTTGAGAAATGGCCCAAGCGCTGCGAGCGTCTGTGGATCCACGTTCGGCATGTTCACTGCATTCACCACGGTGCCGTGGAGGAGGTTGGCCATGATCACTTCAGCGATCTCGATGCCCACGTTCTCCTGGGCTTCTTCCGTTGACGCACCGAGGTGAGGCGTGAATACGGTGTTCGGTGCGGAAAGCAGCGGATAATCAGCGGGTGGAGGCTCCACTTCGAAAACGTCCAGCGCAGCCCCTGCGATAGTGCCATCCGTGAGTGCGGCAGCCAGCGCGATGTCATCGATCAGACCACCGCGTGCGCAGTTGATGATGCGGCACGATTTTTTCAGTGTGGCCAGGCGCTTGGCATTGATCATGTGCTTCGTCTCTGGCGTCAGCGGCATGTGCATGGTGATGAAATCAGCCTGCACGATGGCTGCATCCAGATCTTCACAAAGTTCCACTCCCAGACTCTCCGCGCGATTTTTGGAGAGGTAAGGATCATAGGCCACGACGCGCATCCCGAAGGCCATTGCCCGCTTTGCGAACTCGGCGCCGATGCGACCCATGCCCAGCACGACCAGCGTTTTGCCATAGACTTCAGTGCCCTGGAAGCTCTTGCGGTCCCACTTGCCGCTGACGATCGTGGCGTGTGCTTGGGGCGTCTTGCGCGCCAGAGCCATCATCAGCGTGAAGGCCTGCTCCGCAGTGGAGATCGTATTGCCACCTGGAGTGTTCATCACCACCACGCCCCGCTTGCTGGCGACAGGGACATCGATGTTATCGACACCGACTCCTGCGCGACCTACCACCTTCAGGTTGGGTGCAGCTTCCATGACCTTGGCGGTCACCTTTGCACCGCTACGCACGATGATCGCGTGGGCGTTGCGGGCTGCCTCGATCATGGCGTCTTCCGCCTTGAGATTCATGTTCACCTCCACGGAAAAGGACGGCTCCGCCTTGAGGAGGTCGATGCCTTTGCTCGAGATGGGGTCGTTGTTACCGGCGATGAGGATATTGTAGGTGGACATGATGGGATTTGAAAGAAAGGGGTCGCAGCCTAGCCACCTTTGCCCTGTTCTCAACTGGCAAAACACCTCACTTTTCACCCCGATGAGCGCAAGCCGACGCTCGATTTGTCCGTTTCTGTGTTCCCGTCGTAAATCCAGGCTCGACAGCCGCACTCGCTCTAGGGTATGACGGTGGATCGCCTTATGCTGCCAATTTTCACGTTTCCTGCCTCACTCCTCGCTGTTGCCGAGGGCGGATTGGGTCCATTGAATGGCATCTTGATCGGCGTCATTGCAGTTGGCGGCTGTCTGGGGTGGTGGTTGCACCAGAAAAGGCTCGGTGAACTCCGGGCTAAGGCGGATTCCGACGCGCAAGCCACAGCTCATCGCGTGGAATCAGAGCGCCAATCAGCCGCTGCCGCCCATGCAGCCTTGGCTTCTGAATTTTCCGCTCATCGCAGTGCTGCGGACGCAGCCCAAAATCAGGCCTTGTCTCGCATCACCCATCTGGAGACGGATTTGCGCCAAACTCAGGAAGTCGCCGCCCTGCTGCCGCCTGCGCAATTGAGGATCGGCGATTTAGAGAAGGCGCTGAATTCAGAGCGCGGACACCTTGCTGCTATCGAGCAAACGCTGGCCACCGTCACGCGTCGTGCGGATGATCTTGATGCAAAATTGCGGGATACCACCACGCGATTTGACGAACATCGCGAGCAAGCCAGCCAGCGTGAGGCGAAGCTTTCCAAGGAACTCGCAGCACGGGAAAAGGAATTTGCAGAGGGGCGGACTGCCGTCGATCAGGCGCGAGTCGAAGCAGCTAAAGCCACCGAGACGCTGGCGCAGCTCCGCGATACATCTGAAAAACGCATCGCCACGCTGCAACGTAATCTTTCCGCTGCCGAAGCCAGGGCAGCCCTTGTCCAGAAGGAATTCATGACGGCGGTAGGGGTCACATCCGATCCTGCCCGCGCTGGGAAAGGGCCTGCTTCGACGGATAAGGACGCTGATCGAAGGGCACGGCAGCTTGAAGACGCACTGAAGCTCGCCGAGGCGGAGGCGCGCAAAAAAGCACGGGAAGACGGATACAAAATCGCGGAGCTGGAGTTTCGCCTCACTGAGGCCCAAGAGGCGGTCACAAAGGCCGCCGAAGTTGATGCCCTGAGGGCAGAGGTTGAACGCCTGCGCAAGCAATTGGGTGGGGCGTAGCTCCGGCTAGTCGCCCCGCCACCGAATACCTTTTGCGCTCGCTGCTTCGTAGTGTTTGATACGCGCTACGCACACCGCCCCATGTTTTTCGCTCGTTTGATCCGTTATGCCACCTTTGCTGGAGCCATCGCTGGCGTATGGTTGATGTTTGGAGTTCTCCAGACCATCCGCAGCCAGGAATCCCAGGTGATCCCGCCACCCAGAGTCGCGCCGCCGGCAAAGCCTTTTGAACACACCGTCGCCGCCACGGGCTTGCTGGAGGCGCTGAGTGAAAACGTCTCCGTTGGTGTTCCAGTGCCAGGATTGGTGACGAGGGTTTTTGCGGAAGTATCTGCAAAGGTCAAAAAGGGCGATCCTCTGTTCGCCATGGATGATCGCGAACTCCAGGCGATGACGGGTGTCCAGAAAGCTGCCGTGGATGTTGCTCGGGCGAATCTAGAGGTAGCACGGGCTCAATTGACGAAAGCCCAGGACATGTTGGATCGGCTAAAGGGTGTAACGGACCAACGCGCCATCAGTCAGGACGACCTTCGCAATCGCGCGAACGATGTTTTGGTCGCGAAGGCAGAGACGACTGCTTCCGAGGCAGCTTTGGCCTCTGCGCAGGCCTCGCAAAAGCAGACGGAGATGCTGCTGGATCGACTGACCGTCCGTGCACCGCGTGATGGCACCGTCATCCAGGTGAACAGTCGGGAAGGGGAGTACGCCTCCCCAGGGGCGAAGAACGCGCCGATGGTTTTGGGCGATTTGGAACAGCTGCAAGTGCGTGCAGATGTCGATGAGCAAAACGCTCCACGAGTCCGCCCAGGTTCCGCTGCCAAAGCCTACATCAAAGGGGACACGGTGAATGCCATTCCGCTGACCTTCGTGCGCATCGAACCTTTCGTCATCCCCAAGCAGTCGCTCACCGGATCGAGCACGGAGCGTGTGGATACCCGCGTGCTTCAGGTCATCTTTAGTCTCCAGCGTCCTGCTGATAAGCCGCTTTACGTCGGTCAGCAGGTGGATGTTTTTATCGATGCTGGGGAGGAAAAACCATGAAGTCCTCACTGATTCTCGCTGCCAGTTTGGTCGCGCTAGGTCTTAGTAGTTGTCTCAACTTTAAGCCGTTTCAGCGTCCAGAAACTGATCTGCCAAAGCGCTGGAAGGAACGCCCCGGTAAGGCTTCTGTGGCCAAGCTCCCAGAGGAGTGGTGGAGATCTTTTGGCTCAGCAGAGCTAAACAAACTCGTGGCCACCAGCCTCGATGCCAATCAAGATCTGAAGGGCGCTCTTGCTCGGCTAGAAACAGGGCGTGCACTGATCGGGGTGAAGCGGGCCGACTGGTTCCCTCAGGCGTCGTTTGGTGCCGATGCTGCGGTGAACCGGCTGTCTGCGTCCTCGCTGAAATCGAACTTTCCTGCGGGTGGATTTCCCGGAGGTGCCTTGCCTGACCTTGAGCGCGAGCGATACAAAGCTGCCTTTGATATGGGCTGGGAACTGGATTTTTGGGGCCGGGTGCGGCGTGGCGTGGAGTCCGCCCAGGCGTCCGCAGCCGCTGAGGAGGAGCGGGTGTATGCGCAACGTCTTTCTCTTGCTGGAGAAGTGGCACGCAACTACTTCATTCTGCGCTCCATCGATCAACAGCGAGAGATTTTGCGTGAAACGATCAAGCTGCGGGAAGACGCTCTCGGTCTGCAAAAATCGCGCTTTGACGGTGGCCTCGCCAACGAGATGGACGTGGCACGGTCAAGGACAGAGGTGGAGCTCGCCAACAACGACCTTGCGGCTTCGGAGCGTCAGCGTGGTTCTGCGGAGCACGCCTTGGCCGTGCTTTGCGGTCAGGTCCCATCGGTCTTTAGAGTGGCCAGCACTTCAACTTTGCCCAGTCCCCCCAGTGTCCCTGCGGGGCTCCCTGGCGAGGTCCTGCAGCGTCGCCCCGATATACGCGCTGCGGAGCAGGTCCTGCGTGCAGCATACGCGGAGATCGGCGTGGCAGAGGCTTCCTTTTTCCCGACGATCAAGCTGCTAGGCAGCGGTGGTCTGGAGAGCGTGAAGGCCAGCGACTTCGCCTTGTGGGAAAATCGCGTGCTCTCCATCGGTCCCTCGGTCAGCGTGCCAGTGCTGCAAGGCGGGCGATTGAAGGCAAACCTGCGTGCGGCTCAATCTCGCTACGATGAAGCGCTTGCCGCCTATCGCCAGACGATCCTCAATGCCCTGCGCGAAGTGGAGGACTCGCTGCTGGATTTGCAGGCCTTTTCGAAGCAGCGCCAGGCCTTGGTTCGCGCGAAGGAGGCTGCTCAAGACACCTCAAAACTGGCCACACTGCGTTACGACAAAGGGCTCGCCAGCTACTTTGAGGTCGTGGAGGCGGATCGCACCGTCTTGAGCACCCGTCTCGCCATCGCTCAACTGGACGGACAGAGGCTCGCTTCCACCGTCTTGCTGATGAAGGCATTGGGCGGCGGATTTGCTCGCTAATTTTCACCGTTTGATTCCTCAGCGATTGCAGAGATCGTGCTCTGCTCTCTCCGGAATCACTGGCGTATGATCTGCGGAAGTTGTGGCTGGCCTCTGTGAGGCCGGTCCCAGTGCGTGCGCTGATGAGGGTGCAAGTGCTAGCTGCCGGTTCCGATGGGCTCTCTTCCCCGCCGCTTGTGAAATTTTTCACAAATGGCGCTTGCCGGGGTTCCTGGCGTCCCCATCTTAGCGGCATGTCTTCTGACGCAGTCCAGTACCTCCCCGGAAAAGAACCTCATGCACGCGAGCGTCGCCTGATTTTCCGCAACGTTGATCGCTCCGGTTATGATCCGTCCATTGATTGTTACCTGAAAGACGGTGGCTACGAGCAGTTGAAGGTGGCTCTCAAGATGGAGAAGACCGCCATCATCAACGAGGTCAAGGCCGCTGGCCTCCGTGGCCGTGGCGGTGCGGGATTCCCCACCGGGGTTAAGTGGGGCTTCATCCCGCCGACCAATACCAAGCCAGTCTATTTGATCTGCAATGC
>CAZCAL010000051.1:0-16332 GCA_964496625.1 uncultured Verrucomicrobiaceae bacterium
AACTTATCTGCAAGCGGTGCCAGCTTTTGAAAGGTGCTACCAAAAGTAATGCCTGGGAGCGCAGTTTTGATCTCACCCGTCGTGCTGCGGATCTCCGCAGCAGCATCCATTTTGGGATCAAAAGTTTCGAACTGCGAGGGGCCACCGTGCATGAAGAGAAAGATCACCGACTTATCCTTCACCGCCGAATTGCCCCGCTTCACAGCCGCCTGCAGGGCTATCATATCGCTCAGGGTCAGCCCGCCCAAGCCAAGACCACCAATACGCAGAAACTCACGTCGTCCGAGACGCGTGGTGGTTTTACCGCTATCGAGAAAGCGCAACATGGCGGGAAGGATACGGCTGCTATGGGTCGGTCTTTTCTCGGGTAAAGCAGGATAGGCAGTTCAGGCGACGTTCAATCAAAACACACCCAGATCATGCATCGCGCACTCTTCCTTCTCTGTGCCTGTTTCTCAATAGCCCCAATCGTCAGCGCAGCATGGCAGGCGGGTGCTGCGAAGGCAGACATCACGCCGACTGAGTCGGTGCCTTTGGCAGGGTATGGCGGGAAGACGAGAATGTCGGAGTGCGTGGTGCAACCAATCTGGCTGAAGGCGTTGGCACTGCGTGATGATAGCGGCGCTACCTCAGTGCTAGTGACAGCGGACCTTGTGGGATTGAGCCCGAAGATGGTAGCACACATCTCCCAGATGGCTTTGGAGAAGCACCATCTCAGCCGGGAGCACCTCATCCTCAATACCTCCCATAACCATAGTTGTCCGGTCACCGAAGATGTGTTGTGGCTCTACTATGAACTGAGCGAGACCGAGGCGGCGACAAAAGATCGCTACACAGCACTCGTGTACGCCAAGTATGACGAAGTGATCGGCAAAGCCATCGCTGCCATCGCACCGGCGGAGTTGGCCTATGAGCAGGGTCTTGCAGGGGTCGCGGTGAACAGGCGGCGGTCTCGCGGACCAGAGAGTAGGGCCTTTGGAGGGCAGGTGGATCAAGATGTGCCAGTCATCACGGTCAAATCCGGCGACGTGTTGAAGGCCATTGTGTTTGGCTATTCCTGCCACACCACAGCGCTCGGCGGATTGAGTATCAGCGGAGATTATGCGGGGTTTGCGCAGGCGGATTTGGAAAAGACCTATCCAGGTAGCGTAGCTATGTTCGTTCAGAACTGCGGTGGTGATGCCAATCCGTTGCCTCGAATCCGAGGCAAGGATGCAGAGGCCACTGAGCTTGCCTCCATGTACGGTCACATTTTAGCGGAAGCAGTGCGGCAGGTGGTAGGTGGGCAGATGATCAAACTTAGCGGACCTCTGCGAGTCGCGATGGATGAAACAGAACTGCTCTTGCAGCCGGGATTGGAACTCGACGAGTTAAAACAACGTCTCCCCAATCTCTCCGGGATGCCTCGCCGCGAATTTGAGCATTTCATTCGCCAGTATGAGTCACTGGGCTCACCACCTGATCGAGTGAAGTATCCGGTTCAGGCGTGGAGTTTTGGGCCTGAGTTGACCTTCATCGCGCTCACGGGGGAAACGGTCGTTGACTACTCGCTCAAATTCAAAGCCGCTCACGGCTGGACGACCACCTGGGTTTGTGGATACAACAATGACCTGCTCAGTTACGTCCCCTCACTGCGCGTCCTGCGAGAAGGCGGGTATGAAGGAGCGACCGGCATGTACGAGTATGGCCATCGCGCGCCCTACGCTGAAAGTGTCGAAGATCGCATCACTGAAGTGGTGGAGAGAGTGTTGAAAAAAGTCCAGTAGCGGCGTTTGGTTGTGGGATTTTGTTGGCTGAGAAGGGGCAAGTGTGGTTGCCTGCCATCCGATGAGCAAACAACTCGACGAAATCGCTCCAGACCTTGCACAATGGATTGTTCGGCAGAAGGTCTTCTTTGTCGCCACAGCACCACTGAGTGCAGCAGGTCATGTGAATTGTTCCCCCAAGGGCGGCGGATCATTGCAGGTGCTCGGCCCCATGGAGGTAGCCTATCAGGAGTGGCACGGCAGCGGGGCTGAAACGGTGGCGCACCTGCGTGAGAATGGTCGGATCCTGATCATGCTCTGCGCATTTGATGGGGAGCCAAACATTGTACGTCTCCATGGGCATGGTCGCGTGATCACGCCGAGTGATTCGGACTACTCAGCGCTGAGCGCCCTATTTCCGCCCCACCCCGGCACACGTTCCATCATTCATGTGAACGTCGAGCGTGTGTCGGAATCCTGTGGATGGGGCGTGCCGTTAATGGAGTTTCGTGCCGAAAGAAACGGTTTGGAAAAGTGGGCCCACGCGAAGGGGGAGACAGGTTTGGCGGAATATCGTGCGTTAAAGAATGCCGTCAGCATTGATGGTCTGCCTGCCTTTGGTGCTCCGCCACCGATGCTCGCACGACCGTCAACCTGGGATCGTGTTTCGTCAGGCTATGATGCAGAGGTGCGGCCAATGTTTGAGACGTTCGCAGCAAAAGCTCTGGAGCTTGCTGGGGTTCGTGCAGGGATGCACATCGTCGATATTGCGGCTGGGCCTGGCACCCTCGTCGCACTTGCTACAGAGACTGGCGCTGCAGTGACGGCGGTGGATTTTTCGCCTGCGATGATCGAGCGCTTGCAGCGACGCCAGGCCGAAGCAGGTTGGGCGGGCGTTCATGCCGTTGTGGGCAATGGCATGGACCTGCCGCATGACGATGCAACCTTCGACGCCGCCTTTTCTATGTTTGGGCTCATGTTTTTCACGGATCGGGCACGGGGATTCGCAGAGATGCATCGGGTATTGAGACCCGGTGGAACTGGTGTCGTTTCGAGTTGGGTGCCGATGTCCCAGGTGCCCGTGTTTTCCACAACGATGGCTTTGCTGAGTGAGGCCCTGCCCGATCTGCTGCCTGCGAAACCGCTGCCCCCAGTGCTCAATGATGTAGATGCTTGCCGATCAGAAATGGCTGCCGCTGGGTTTGAGGACGTGCAAGTGATCGAACACAGCACTATCTTCGAGGCTCCAGACATGGAGACCATGGTGGATTCGTTCCTGCGGACCAATGCCATCGTTGCCCACCTCGCTGCGACGACACCAGATCGCTGGCCCTTGGCGGAAGTGCATCTCCGTCAGGGCCTCGCCAAGATGTTTGGCACTGGACCGCAGTCGATGACCATGACGGCCCTGATTTCGGCTGGGAAACGCCCCGCATAAGGAAAGAGCGCTTTAGCGCACGCCATGTCCAGGCCCCTTTTCAGCGTGTAGGCCGACCACTTGCAGGCAGGCGTGTAGCATGTCGCCAACCTTGGTGGCATAAGGGCGCTCCGGTTTCAGGATGACGGCCTTGGGGTCGTCCTTGAAGTGGGCGATCAGCGCATTGCTCGGGTGCACGAGAATGCGACGGCCACAATACTCCAGCAGCGGAATGTCCGCTGCACTATCGCTGAAGCCCCAAGAGTCTGCGATGTCCGCGCTGCTACGGTGCTTTAGCTGTGGAATCTTCACCTCCATCGCAGCGATCTTTGCCTCACGCTTGTTATTGGGGCCGTTGAGCTTCGGCAGGAGTGGCACTCGCGTTCCAGGAAGGATCATCTCCGTGGCGATCCAGTGGTCAAAATCCAGTGCCTCTGCGATGAAGCGAGCATAAAAGCTTGGGCTGGCTGTGTTCAAGATCACCGTGCGACCTTGGTGACGATGACGAAGCAGTTCCGCACGCAGCTCCGGGTAGATCCAGCTATCGACACTGTCATGGGCGAAGTCATGCGCATACTTTTCAAGGCGCGAAAGGGGCATCCGCCAAAGGTAAGAGTTGAAGGCACGCTTCGCCGTCGCCGTGCTGCATAGTCCCACCGCCCGCAGCAAAGCAAAAGGGAGGAAGATCAAGTGCAGGAACAAGCGCCAAGGCTCACGCTTCACGACAAAGTTACAAAACAAGGCCTGCGTGTCGTGCGGCAGCAGAGTGTGATCAAGGTCGAAGAGGGCAATGCGCATTGGACGTTGCTACCTGTGGACGCTGGTTTGCTTTGGTCAAGGTGAAGGGGCATCCTTCAAGAAGTGCTCAAAGAAAGCGACGAGCACGGCGTTGGATTGGGCATTGGGGGCGTGGTCGGGGCGGTTGGTCATGAAGACTCGGTCCTTGAATCCGAGCAGTTGGTTCACGGCGATGCTGTGTTGCAGTGGTCTCCAACGGTCTGGCGTGTCTTCGGCCCCGCCACTGACGAGGAATGGGCGCGGGGCCATGAGGGCGTGGAGTTCATGGAGATCGCGGCCTTCGGCGCGG
This sequence comes from uncultured Verrucomicrobiaceae bacterium, assembly GCA_964496625.1. Taxonomy (GTDB): domain Bacteria; phylum Verrucomicrobiota; class Verrucomicrobiia; order Verrucomicrobiales; family Verrucomicrobiaceae; genus JACKQF01. The sequence continues at coordinate 4,250 of CAZCAL010000051.1, forward strand.
AGCTTCGGGTAGAGACCGTGGATGGGATTGTCTGGCGTTTCGAGGCCGCGCTTGCGCCAGGGCTTGGGATGGTAGCCGAGATACCAGGGCTCCCAGTAGTTGATACTGGGTCGAGTATCATCGAAAACGATTCCGGGGTCTGACCAGGCGGCGCAAGCAAATTTGTCAAACAGGCAGGAGGCGAACATCGACCACTTCCCGCCGAAGGAATGTCCCGTGATGCCGATGCGTGTGGCATCCACCTCGGGTCTCGCTGCTAGCACATACCAGGCGTTCGCTGCGGCGTAACCCAGCATCGAGAGCGGCTGAACAGTGGCGTTTTCGATGCTGGGATAGTAGAGCGAGTAGGTGCCGGCAGCGGAGGCCTCGGTGGTGCCGATGGAAAGGGTGACGAAGCCTTTGCGGGTAAGTTGTAGCGCGAAGTCACGATCTGGTTTGGCTAGGCCGATGGCAGTTTCGGGCTCGTAATACACGACGATGACGGCGGCAGATTTTTTGGCTCCATCGGGAATGAGGAGCCAGCCTTCGGTCGTCTCGTTGGGCATCCAGCGGAAGCGGATTCGCTCTTGCGTGAAGTTTTCGCGGTGCTCGCTTCGCACTGTTTGTGCCTCCGGCTGCGTGATGAGAGGCGGCCACTGGCCCATGAGATTCATCCATTGATCCCTGATCTCCTGGCGACGGCGCTGCCAGTCCGCCGCTGTCTGGACGGGGGTGCCGTCGTTAAAAAGCAGCGGGCTACGGTAGTCGCCGAGGTTCCCAGCAAGCTCTGCCGTGGGTTTGGCATAAGGTTTCAGGATCGCCCAAGCGGATGTGTCCTCACCGCGAAGAGTGACGAGCAAAAGAGCACTGGTGAGGACGGCGAAGACGGCGACGCGAGTTGGCATGAGAAGAAGTACGGCGTGGGGTGGTGGCTCTAACGCGTCAATTCGAAGATGGATTGCGGCGTTGCCAACGTTTTGCATTCCACCATGATCCGACGCCTCTTTGCCACCGCCGCTGTCTTTTGCTGCACGTTGACCTTTTCCGCTGATGCAGCGGAGAAGCAGCCAAACATCATCTTCATCCTAGCCGATGACTTGGGCTGGTCCGATGTGGGCTGTTACGGCAGCCAGTATCATGAAACGCCAAACATCGACAAACTAGCGACGCAGGGCATGAAGTTGACGCGCTATCACAATTGCCAAAACTGCCAACCGACGCGGGCGGCCCTCATGTCAGGGCAATACGGGGCACGCACAGGTGTTTATACAGTGGGCGGCATTGGTCGTTTTGATTGGGAGCAGCGTCCGCTGCGGCCCGTGGACAATGTCACGGAGCTGCCGCTGGATCGCACCACGGTGGCCCAAGTGATGAAGGGAGCTGGCTACGCAACGGCGATGTTTGGGAAATGGCACTTGGGTGAGAAGGACGGCCACCACCCGGGCCAGCGGGGTTTTGATGAGGCGATCGTGAGCATGGGGCAACACTTCAAGTTCAACACCAACCCGAAGACGGAGTACGCGAAAGGCACCTACTTGGCGGACTTCATCACGGATCATGCCGAGGACTTTGTGCGTCGGCACAAAGACAAGCCGTTCTTTCTCTACATGCCGCACTTCGGTGTGCATTCGCCCTATCAGGCGAAGGAAGACTGGATCAATCACTTCAAAGACAAGCCTGGAGTGGCAGGCCAGCATAATCCCGTTTATGCGGCGATGATTGCGAGCGTAGATGAGAGCGTAGGCCGCATGATGAAACTTCTGGATGAACTGAAGATCGCTGACAACACAGTGCTGATTTTTTCCAGTGATAACGGTGGGGTGGGAGGATATGAGCGTGAAGGGATCAAAAAGGGTGGCGATGTGACGGACAATGCGCCTCTGCGCAGTGGCAAAGGCAGCCTCTACGAGGGTGGCACACGAGTTCCATTCATTGTGCGCTGGCCTGGAGTAGTAAAGCCGGGCTCTGCCTGCGATGTGCCATCGATCCATGTGGATGTGCTGCCGACCTTTGCGGACATCGGCGGCGCAAAGCTGCCTGAACAGGCCCTGGACGGCGAAAGCCTAGCCCCGCTGTTTCGTGACGCGTCAGCGAGTCTAAAGCGCAGCGATATCTTCCAGCACTTTCCGGGGTATCTCGGTGCAGGAGAGAATACTTGGCGGACCACTCCGGTAGGCCTGATTGAAGAGGGGGACTGGAAGCTGATGGAGTTTTTTGAGGATGGCCGCCTAGAACTCTACAATCTGAAGGATGATATCGGCGAGACGAAGAATCTGGCTACAGAAATGCCGGACAAAACCAAGGAACTGCATGACCGGATGCTGGCTTGGCGTAGCGAGATCCATGCGCCCATGCCGACAGCCAACACCCCATCTGCAGCGCCTGCGAAGAAGGGTAAAGGACAGGGCAAAGGGAAGGGGAAAAAGGGAAAGAAGGCTGAGTAGCGGGAGGGGCCTGTGGCTTTGCGCAAGCAATTGCAGCGACATGATTGCCAAATGGAAGCGTGCGGGCTGGTGGGTCCTGCGCTAGTGTCAGCGAGTGGCAGATTCCTCACAACGCGCAGCGGAGTCTTCCTGTCGGCACTGTGGATCTCCTGTGCCGACGGGGAGGGATGATGCGTTTTGTTGCGCTGGCTGCGCCTATGTTTTTGACCTGCTGCATCAGGAAGGGTTGGCTCATTTTTATGACCTGAAGGGTTCCACCGCGCTGCCTCCAGTGTCCGTGCAAGGTCTGAGGGAGCGCGACTACGGCTGGCTATCCCACTTGGCGGCGGAGGCGGAGACGGCGGCAGAATCGGGCAATCGAGTGGACCTCCAGTTAGCTGTTCAGGGGATGTCATGCGTCGGTTGCGTGTGGCTTTTGGAGAAGGTCTTTTCAAAACACCCTGGTGCTCTGACGATCCGCGTCGATGTGGTGCAGGGGGAGCTGGAGATGAATTGGGAGGCCGGGCTCTTTGATGTCGTGGCTTTTGCGAAGGAAGTGCAGGGCTTTGGCTACCTGCTCGGACCCCGCAATGCAGACGCTGCGCCTGCGGAAAGCAGCGGGTTGGCCCGTCGTGTGGGCACGTGTGGTGCTTTCGCAATGAATGCGATGGCCTTTTCCCTGCCTGCCTACTTCGGGATGCCGCGTGACTTTCCTTTTGCTCGACTCTTTGATCTGGTGGCGGTGATGTCTGCGACGCTGTCGATGCTGGTGGGCGGTAGCTATTTCATCACGCGGGCCTGGCGCAGTGTGCGGCTCGGGGCGCTGCATATTGATACACCCATCGCACTGGGGATCATCGTCGCTTACGCCGGATCCATGGTGGGCTGGCTGCTCGATGAGGCGGGACTGAAGTACTTCGATTTTGTTGCCATCTTTATCTTCCTGATGCTGGCCGGGCGCTGGTTACAACAATCGGCGGTGGAACGAAATCGCCGCAAACTGATGCGCGACACTTCGATCCCAGAAAGGGTAAGCATCGTGGATGCGGACGAAGGTGAGGCAAAAGATCTGCCAGTGTCGGCTTTGACCGCAGGCAGTCGGATGCGCATCAAACCTGCTCAAACTGTGCCTGTTGCGGCCCGCCTGGAGACGGCGCACGCGGCGGTTAGTTTGGAGTGGATCAACGGGGAGAGTGAACCTGTCGATCGGGCGCAGGGTCAGCTCTTGCCCGCTGGTGCGCTGAACATCAGCTCCCATGAGATCGAGGCGGAGGCTCTGGAGTCCTGGGAGGATTCGACCCTGCGGAAGCTGCTGGATGCGCGACGCGGTCAAGACGGCCGGGATCTCCGGTTGGAACTGACTTTGCGCGTGTATCTGGCCTTAGTCGTGGCTGCAGGCTTGCTGGGTGGCATCGGATGGTGGTGGGCCGGAGCAGGAATGGAGCGCGCTTTGCAGATCATGATTTCGATCTTTGTGGTGTCCTGCCCCTGTGCGCTGGGGGTGGCTGTGCCTCTGGCGGAGGAGTTGGCTGTCTTGCGTGCGCAGCGGCTAGGCGTGTTTGTCCGGACGCTGGGCTTCTGGAAAAAGCTTGGGCTGATCCGCCAAGTCGTCTTTGATAAAACCGGAACGTTGACGCTGGAAAACCCGACCCTGAAGAATCCCGCCGTCCTCCAAGCTTTGCCCAGTGAGCCTCGCGCGGCCTTGCGTCGGTTGGTCGAGGGCAATCTCCATCCCGTCAGTCGCAGTCTCTACGATCAGATCGGCCCAGGTGATCGGCTGGAGGGCGAGGTGACGGAGTCCGTGGGACAGGGACTCTCGCTCCAGACACCGGACGGTCACTGCTGGTTTCTTGGCCGACCCAGCGACTCTGAGTCTGCGGACTCGGAACTGCGCAGAGACGGAGAATTGGTGGCGGGTTTTGCCTTCACCGACTCGTTGCGGCCGGAAACTGCGGTCGAGTTTGTGGAACTGAAGCGCCGGGGGATCGCCACGCGGCTCTTGAGCGGAGATCGCCGAGAGAAGGTGGAAAAGATCGCGAAAGTCCTGTCCCTAGGCCCGGATGACTGGGAGGCGGGGCTGACGCCGGCGGAAAAGGCGCAGTGGGTGGCAGAGCATGGCGGCGCATCGACGCTTTACATCGGCGATGGTGCCAATGACAGTCTCGCCTTTGATCGGGCGTGCTGTGCAGGCAGCCCCATCACTGGGCGAAGCTTTCTGGAGCAAAAGGCAGATTTTTTCTTTCTGGGGCACAACCTGCGGTTTGTCAGTCGGCTGATGGATGTCGCGACGACGCATCGGCGGGCGGTGCATCGGGTGTTTTTCCTATCGACCAGTTACAATCTCGTGACGGTGGCTGCGGGATTGGCAGGGATGCTCTCACCCCTCGGGGCTGCGGTGCTGATGCCACTCAGTTCCATCGCCACGCTCTCATTGGTGGGCTGGACCTTCCGGGCGGACCGTTCTGGGACGGCATCGGAACTCCCTCTTGATTCCACCGTCAGCACTGGAGTGGAGGCCCTCTCCATTCAGGCCTGAGGCAGATCCTCGGTCCCGAGCGATGGCTCGTAGAAGTACTTCTTGTCGGTCTGTGGACCGTTCAGAAAGGTCTTTACCAGCAGGCTCTCAATTGCACGCTTGTGCCCTCCGTTCCTTGATTTCGCGGGGAAAATTCGGGCAGGCTTTGGTAAGGTTACCCCAAGTTAGAACGTCTCTTTCCTGCTAGTTAGATCCAAACTCGTGTCCCTCGCTACCCCACCCGTAAACGCCTTTCCGCAAACTCGCTGGACTCTGATCCGACGAGTGAGCGCCGGCACGCCGGAGCAGGTGGAGGAGGCGCTCGAAGAGCTCTGCAAAGCCTACTGGTATCCCCTCTATGCGATCGCGCGAATGAAGGGTTCGGACCCTGAGGAGGCGGCTGACTACGTCCAAGGGTTCTTCGCCCACGGTCTAGCCAACGGGCTTTTTGCCAGGGCGGATCAGGAGCGGGGCCGACTGCGCAGTTTTTTACTGCGCTCGTTCAGCCATTTTGTCGGCAACGAACAGGCACGCACAGCGCGGAGTTCCCGAGGCGGTGGCTGTGAATGGATCGAAATTTCTGACGCTGAACGGCGCTTCGAAAGTGAATTGGTCACGCGCCACGATTCAGTGGAGCGGATCTTCATGCGGCAATGGGCGCTGAGCGTGCTGGAACGCGCGCTGCAAAAGCTACAGAGGGAGTATGAAAAAAGGGGCGAGCTTAATCGGTTCATTGCGCTTGAGCCGCACTTGCCGTTAAGCAGCCGCGAGAGTGGCCAGGTGGCCGCAGCGGCGGAGATGGGAATGTCAAACACGGCCTTCCGCACCGCACTTCACCGGATACGGAAGCAGTATCGGCTTTTGATCATCGCGGAAGTCCGCCAAACCGTCGCCAGTGACGACCCTGCTGAGGTGGAAGAGGAGTTGAACCAACTGATGGCTGCCCTCCAGTAAACAAGGGCCAAATTTGGGGTCTGCGATTTTCTGACTGCCGGCTCTTGCATCCTTCGGAAAGGCCGCTATTGTCCCCCTCCCTATTTCTGGGGAAGCGGTTTCTACCCCGTGGTGTAATGGTAACACAGGAGATTTTGGATCTCTCGTTCAAGGTTCGAGTCCTTGCGGGGTAACCACTTCAGGCAGCGCGGAAGACGTCCCCGTGGCTGCTTCGTGCAATCCGTCCAGAATATGATCGCAAAAACTTTTCCCTGGGCTTGATTTCCGCCACGAGGTCCCGAAAATAACGCTCCGCCGCTCAAGCGGCGTTCATTGATGAAATTCGCTATCTTTGGGGACATCCACGCCAACCTGGAAGCTCTGCAGGCCGTCTTGCAAGATGCTGGTGATCAGGGTTGTGCGAGTTTCGTGTGTCTTGGCGACATCGTCGGTTACGCAGCGAATCCTTCGGAGTGTCTGGAGATCGTTCGCCAAATGAATTGCCCCGTCGTACGTGGCAATCACGATGAAGGCGCTGCCTCCACATCCTCACTGGATGAGCTCAATCCACTGGCTCAGGCGGCTCTGCTGTGGACGCGGGGCCAGCTCAGTCTTGATCAGCGGACTTGGCTGAAGGAACTGCGCCTTGTGCGTCAAGTGCGTGACTTCACCATTGTCCACGCCACTCTGGATTCGCCTGGAGCCTGGGGCTATGTGACGAATCGCTTCGATGCGATGGCCAGCTTTAGCTACCAGTTCACGCAGGTCTGCTTTTACGGTCACACCCATGTGCCGCGCATTTTTGAAAAAGATGATGCTGTCCGCGCCGGTCGCGTGACGGATGTGCAATTGCAACGCGGGGTGAAGTACTTCGTCAACGTTGGGAGCGTGGGTCAGCCACGCGATGGAGACTGGCGCTCCTCCTACGCTGTCTATGACGCACAGGCCCAGACCGTCAGCATCCGCCGCGTGGAGTATGACATCGGCACGGCACAGCAGAAGATCATCGATGCAGGCTTGCCGCATTTGCTGGCAGAACGTCTGACTCTCGGCAAATGAGCGCACGTGCCGATGGAGCGTCCGACCTGGGCGCGTATGCCTCGGCCCTGATCGTAAAGCCGAGTTCTCTAGGCGACATCGTCCACACCCTACCCGCAGTAGCGGCGATCAAGACCAGTTTTCCAAGTCTAGCTCTGCGTTGGGTGGCGAACTCTGAATGGGTGCCGTTGCTGGCTGGATGCCCTCTGCTGGATGAAGTCATCCCCTTCCCCCGTAAAACCATGCGCGGGCTGCGTGGCCCTCTGGCGTTCTGGAGATGGTGTCGGGCTCTGCGGGCTGCGCGACCTGCGGGGGCGGAGATGATCCTGGATTTCCAGGGGCTGCTGCGCAGTGCTTTGATTGCTCGGGGGAGAGGATCCCACCCCATCGTAGGCCTCTCCGATGCGCGTGAGGGGGCACCGCGTTTTTACCAGCGGACGGTGGAGGTCGATGCGGGTGCGCACGCCGTGGATCGCTACCTCACACTGGCGGATGCAGTGGGTGCAGCGGTGCCATCTGCGGAAGACGTCACCTTTCCCCTGCCAAACGGCAGCCGACCGCTGGGTTGGCCGGACGGCGCCAGCCCCATCGTCATCCACCCGACTTCTCGGGGGGAGGGAAAGTCTCTCGATACCCCCGTGCTGCAGGCACTTTGCGATGCGCTGTCTCCGCTACCGGTCGTGCTGGTTGGAGTGGCAGATCGTCCCCTGGGCATCCAAGGTGCACACGTCACGGACCTCATGAATCGCACGCGACTCGATGAGCTGATCTGGGTCATGCGGGAGGCGCAGTTTTGTATCAGCGTCGATAGCGGCCCCATGCACATCGCAGCAGCGGTGAATGATGCCACGCTCGGCCTTCACACTTGGTCAGATCCGCGCCGCGTCGGCCCCTACAATCCGCGAGCCTGGGTTTGGAAGGACGGCCGCATCGACCACCGCGCCGGATTTCGCCTCGAAGAATGCCTCAGCGCACGGACGATCCAGATCTCAGACGTAGCAGACATTGCTGCTTTTGTGCGGCAACTCATTGGCAGCTAAATCAGCCCCCTTTTCAAATCCATGATTCACGGTTGGCGCGCACGCATCCATCACCTGAGCCGGAACCATTCCTTCCTGCTGCGCAGTGCCTTACTGATCGTCGGCGCGGGACTTGGGATCGCATGGCTGATCACCCTGTTTTCCCCAAAGCTGGATGGAGAGGCCTTCCTCGACAAGATGCTGTCAAAGATCTCCGCACCGGACATGCGATTGACGAACGACTACCGCCGCCTCTCGGCGGAGCACGAAAAGCAGCCGCGCGAGGTCGCCCGCTGGTTGCGACAGCTGCTGAACCACCTGACCAGGGTGGCAGACGACAATGGCGAGGATGCACCCCCTTGGGAGACCTATCAAAAAGATGGCCTGCTCTTGAATCTCGATGTGCGGAAGCTCGTAGCACAGCATCTGGAAAGCGCGGCGCAGCAGGCGCTGTTCGCGGATTTCATCGCGGCGAACCTCGCCAGCGAAGGACCAGAGAGACAATCCCCCTCGGATCGAATCGCCACCAGTGCAGGCAGCGCAGCACCGCCTCCATTGGCCAACGAATTTCATGCCTTCCTTCTGCTGCGCGCCAAAGACTATGTAGCGGGCGTGGATGCGCTGATCCGCGAGGGTGAGTTCTTCCCAGAGGCTGCCGCGGCCAAACGCAACGCAGTGAAGATGGCCGTGCTGCATCAAGTGAAACCAGCGCTCCAAACCATCGCTGCGGACCACCCCGCGTGGCTCAGCGCTTGTGATCCGATTGACCAGTACGAGGCAGGTGGCCTCCTGGGCGATCTCTGGATGCAGTGGATGGGGCTGCTCCGGCATCGCATGGCCAATACACCCTTTGGACTGCTCTCGCTGGCCCTCTTTGCGGTGGGCGTCTGGTATCTGGTACTGGTGCTCCATGCGGATCGCACCCGATGGCGCTGGGCACGGCCCATCGTGCCGCTGATGGCAGGGGTGATCTCCGTCTGGCCGACCCTATCTCTCGTGCACTTCCAAGACGTCACGCTCGGCCTCAGCGAGGACGCCCCCTTCCCACACAATCTCTGGTATTACATGGCAGGGGTTGGCTTGCGTGAGGAACTCTGCAAACTGCTGCTCTTCGTACCCTTCCTGCCCTGGCTCTTGCGGCGCAAAGAATCCGGCTTGGCCATGCTGACGGGTGCCTTCGTTGGCTTTGGTTTCGCCCTGGAAGAAAATATTCAATACTACGCTGACAGCGGCGCACAGGCCGTTCTGGGCCGATTGCTCACCGCGAACTTCCTTCACGCCGCCCTCACTGGCTACGCCGGGCGGGCCTTGTATCGGCTGGTGCGCAGTCGCTTTGCCACGGCGGACGAATTTGTCATCGCCTTCGTCGGCGTCGTGCTCCTGCATGGCGGTTACGACTTTGTACTGGCGGCAGGTTTCTTTGATGCCGACCTATCCACCATTCTGTCCATGGCCGTGCTCGGTTTCGTGGCCTACCAGTTCTTCGATACCCTTGCCAACGATGTGCCCCTTGGGCGCGGGCTGGTTTGTCCCGCTGGCGTGCTGACCCTTGGACTGGCCTTCCTGGTCGCGCTCGTTTTTATCTACGCCGCTGCCACCACAGGCACCCTCCAGGCAGTCGGTGCCATGGGCCAGAGTGCCGTCGGGCTGGTGCCCATCGCGATCATGTATCTGCGCCGGGTGCGGTGATCCGGTCGGGATGTCGGGCGGAGGGCGTCTTATACATCTTATAGGTCCAATCCGACGAATCAGCGGCCTCCTCCCCCCCACTTCCGCGCAATCTCCCCCGCCTCCGCGACGTTACCACAGCCCGCAGATTCAACCTGTCCAACGCCATGCCCCGTCTTTTCCTCAGCCTCCTGCTCGCTGCTGCCACCTTCCACGCCGCCTCTGGCGCGGAGAAGCGGCCCAACATTCTCTTCTTCTTCGCCGACGACTGGGGCCGCTATGCTAGCGCCTACCGGGCGGTGGATGGCCCTGGCGGCATCAGCGACGTCATTGAGACGCCGAACATCGACAAGGTCGCCCAGCGCGGCGTCATCTTCCGCAACGCCCACGTCACCGCCCCTTCGTGCACCCCGTGCCGCAGTTCCCTCCTTTCCGGCCAATACTTCTGGCGCACTGGACGCGGTGCCATCCTCCAGGGCGCGTTTTGGGACAGCAAGATCCCCACCTATCCCCTCCTCCTGCGCGATGCTGGCTACCACATTGGGAAGATGTTCAAAGTCTGGAGCCCCGGCACGCCCGCTGACGAGCCCTACGGCGGCCAGAAGTACGCCTTTGAAAAGCATGGCCGCAGCTTCAACCAGTTCTCCCAGGCCGCCACCAAGGCCGTCGAAGCCGGCAAAACGCCCGCCGAGGCCAAGGAGCAGCTCTACTCAGAGGTCCGCCAAAACTTCGCCGACTTCCTCGCCGCCAAGCCCAAGGACACACCCTTCTGCTTCTGGTTCGGCCCCACGAACACCCATCGCAAGTGGATCAAAGGCTCCGGCAAGGCCCTCTGGGGCATCGAGCCTGACGCGCTCAAGGGTAAGCTGCCAGCCTTCCTCCCCGACGTGCCCGAAGTCCGCGAAGACGTCGCCGATTACCTCGGCGAGGCCCAAGCCGTCGATGGTGCCATCGGCACCCTCCTGGCTGAAGTGGCCAAAGCGGGCGAGTTGGAAAACACCCTCATCGTCATCAGTGGGGATCACGGCATGCCCGGCATGCCCCATGGCAAATGCAACCTTTACGACTTCGGCACTGGCGTCTCCCTCGTCATCGCCGGCCCCATGGTCAAGGGTGGCCGCGTCGTCGATGACTTCGTCAACCTCACCGCCCTCGCCCCCACCTTCCTGGAGGCAGGCGGCGTTGCAGTGCCAGACGTCATGACTGGCCGCAGCCTTATGTCCGTGCTCACCTCAGAAAAAGCAGGCCTCGTTGACCCAGAGCGCACCTGGGTCGTCACCGGGCGGGAGCGCCACGTCGAAAGCGCCCGCGACGACATGCTGCCCTACCCACAGCGCAGCCTCAGCACCCCCACCCATCACCTCATCATCAATTTTGAGCCTGATCGCTGGCCCATGGGGAATCCCTATGAGCTGGACGGCAGCGTCACAGAGCCCACCCCAGAGGCCCTCACCGAAGACACCCGCATCACCTTCAAGGACATGGATAGCAGCCCCACCAAGGCCTGGCTCATCGGCCAGCGCAATAACCCCCAGTGGCGGCCCTTCTACGAGCTCGCCTTTGGCAAGCGCCCCCGCCTAGAGCTTTACGATACCGTCAAAGACCCCTCAGAGGTCCACAACCTCGCCGACGATCCCGCCCATGCTGACCTCCGCAACGAGCTGGAGGCCCGCCTCATGAAGGAGCTCACCACCACCGGCGACCCCCGCGTCACCGGCGACGGCAAAACCTACGACCGCCCCCCCTTCGCCGGCCCCCTTCCGCCGGACTCCCCCAAAGGCAAGGCGCAGAAAAAGGGCAAAGGGAAGAAGAAGTGATCCGTCGGCGATATTGACCTCGGCGGCGGGGGCAGTGATGATGGGCGCGTTTAGGTCGTCCTCACTCTAGCATTCTTCTCCCATGCCCTCCACCGACGCCACCGCCTATGATGTCTTCATCTCCTACTCGCGGAAGGACAATATGCCCATCCTGGAGGCCTATCCGCAGGGTTGGGTCACCGCCATCCGGGATCACATCCTGGCGGACCACCGCCAGTTCTCCACCGCCCCGCTGCGCATCTTCTTCGACACGGATGAAATCAGAGACGCCGATGACTGGCGCTTCCGCATCCTCGGCGCGCTGCGCCACTCCAAGATGCTCCTCGTCTGCCTCTCCCCCGGCTACTTCGCCAGCGAATACTGCCGCTGGGAGTGGGAGGAATACATCAAGCGCCAGGTCCACCAGCTCATGGGCAGCGAGAGCGTCGCCAGCGTTTACTTCATTGAGGTGCCCGGCAGTGACGAGCAGGCCACCGCCCAGTGGTGCACGGAGATCAAGCGCGGCAACTACACCGACCTCCGCCCCTGGTTCCCCGAGGGGGCCGAGGCTTTGCAAAAGGCGGAAGTCCGCAGCCGCATGGCCGCGCTGGGCGGCAGCCTGTGGGAGCGCCTCCAGCGCGCCCGCCGCGCCATGGCTGTGCCGGGGAACCTCCGCTGGCAAAACCCCCACTTCGTTGGGCGGCGCGAGGAG
>CAZCAL010000052.1:0-16284 GCA_964496625.1 uncultured Verrucomicrobiaceae bacterium
AGGTAGCCTTGTCCATCCTTTTGGTAACGGTTTGAGCCGCGATAATGGGGACTCGGGAGATGTGCCGCACGACATGGAACTCGGTCCGGATGGAAATTGGTATGTCGCTCATCCAGGGACGGGTAATTTGCGCAAAATCTCCGCCAATGGAGCCGATCTGGGGCTCGCTCTCGACAGCGCCACGGTCGGAATCACTACAATTCTGCATTTCGCCATCGGCCCAGATCGGAACTACTACGTGGTCGATTCGACCGGGGGGCGCATTGTGCGCTTCCATGGCCCGATCAGCACCACACCTGGCCTGCCGATGGATGCAGCCCCATACACGTTCATCAGCCAGGCTGGAATACAAGATCTGAATTTTGGTCCTGATGGAAACTTATACCTTGTCGTTGATGACGGAGTGATCCGTGAAATACAGCGATACGACAGTGCTACTGGCCTACTTTTGAATACGATCACTACGGATGTCCAAATCGCCAGCACAACCGGTGGTGGGGCTGTTTCGCCTCAAATCACGGGGATAGACATCTTTGGGAAGACTCTTTATGGAGTAAATGCCACCGATGGTGAGATATTTAGTGTCGACTTAACGGACCCCTCCTCGCCAGGAGCACCACAGCTTGTTGCGACCATTGCAAGTGCCGGGGCCGGCGTGGTTGCGATGAAGGATATTGAAGTCAGTCCAAAGGGAACGCAGTTGTTTGTGGCTGGGTATGACTGGGGTAAACCCGTCACTGCGGGCACCTACACAAGTGGCGGTCTTGTGCGTGTTGGGTTGTCAGGTGGAACCGTGGATGTCTTTGAAGATCCGATCCCAGAACCACCCGGGCCTCATCGCGAAACTTGGTCTGGCCCACAAGACGTGATGTTTGGACGGACTTTTGCTCCGTTGCTGTCTTCAGTATCCGTTGGATCAATGATCTGGAACGACTTGAATGCCAACGGCGTGCAAGATGTGTCGGAAGCTGGAATCGCTGGCGTTCGTGTGGAACTATGGCGCGATGCGAATGATGATTTGAGTGATGGCGCTGAGTTCCTGGTGGGCTGGACTTATTCGGATGCCAATGGCTTGTATTATTTTTCCGGTGAACCTTCAGGAACTTACCAGATTCGCATCCCTACCTCAAACTTTGCTCTTGGTGGGCCTTTGGCGGATTTGGGACTGTCTAGCCCCTTCACGAAGTTCTCCGACAATCAAGTGGACGGAGATGACAACGGCCTTCAGGTAGGAGGATCGAAATCGGAAGTCATCAGTCCTCTAATCAGTCTGCAACCAGGAACTGAACCCGTTGGCGACGTGATTACCGGAGCGGAAAGTGGCGTCGGCGGTGATTTGGATCAATTCGTCAGCGATACGGATGGCGATATGACGGTCGACTTCGGCTTTACTGAAAGCGGTGTTCTAGGAGTTGGGAATGTGGTGTACTTTGATGAAGACGGTGACAGCAAATACTCCGCTGGTGAAGGGACAGACGATATCACCCTTGAACTGTATCACGAGGGAGATACTCCTGGCACCGACCTGCCGCTGGCGACGACTGTAACTGCGGATGGCGGTAAATATCTCTTCTGGGGATTAAGGGAAGGTCACTATTTCATTCACATCCCCGCAGTGCAGTTTCAGGCAGCTGGACTTCTCCGTGGGCAGTACAGCCTCGTCGGCTTGGGTTCGGGAGATGACGACTATGCTCCAGGGATCAACGACGTGGCGGACGATGGAATCGATTCCGCTGATCCGGCAAGCACGGGAATCAATAGCCGAATTATTGTGCTAACGGAGGGAGGCATGCCGATATCATCCACGTATGAAACTGGGTTTGATTCTGATTCCGATTTGGCTGACGACAACAATATTGATCTCACCGTCGACTTCGGCTTTTTCCGCCCGGTTGCAGTTGGTAACTTGGTATTCGTGGATAACAACTCTTCTGGGGCATACACAGCGGGTGAGGGAATCGATGGCGTTGTTGTAGAGCTGTATAAGCCGTATCAGCTGCCTGGCATCGATTCGCCCGTCAGGAGCACGGTGACCACAAACGGTGGTCGCTATCTTTTTGATTACCTCCGCCCTGGAAATTATTTCGTCCACATTGCGGCAGAAAATTTCGCGGCCGGTGGTCCACTCTTCCAACGAGTCAGTATCAACGAAGGTCTTGCAGGAGACGATGATGTTGGTGAAGACGGTTTGAACTCAGAGTTTCCTCAAGTGGAAGGGGTGAGTAGCTCCATTCTCAGTCTCTATGTGGGCCTCAGCCCGTCCGATATTACCGGTGAGTCTGGTGTGGACGCTTCGTCAGACAATGCAAATGAGGTGTCAACAGATCTGACCGTGGATTTTGGATTCCAGTCTCCTGTTGGTGTCGGGAATCTTGTCTTCATCGATGCAAATGGTGATGGCGTGTATAATCCGGGAGAAGGGGTGGACGGAGTTCGAGTGGAACTCTATCTGTCTTCACAGACTCCTGGAACGACTGTGCCCTTGTTTTCTCAAACGACTTCCGATGGTGGCAAATACTTCTTCGACCAACTCCCTTCAGGCACCTATGTAATTTATGTGCCAGCTTCGGAATTCCGGCCGGGGGCAAAGCTGGCGGATGCGATCCCTCTCTCTACCATTTTGACGGGAGATGATGACGTTGGCCAGAACGCGTTGGCGGAGGCGAACCCGTCGGTCAATGGCGCGCGAACTGGAGTAATCACGCTGGCAGTTGATGGAGCGCCAACCTCGGCTGGTATCGAAACGGGATTCAGCAATGACAGCGACGATTGGGATGATAACAACTTTGATCTAACGATTGACTTAGGTTTTGGACCCTCGGATGCAAGTGCCGTTGGAATTGGTAACCTAGTCTTCAAAGATCTGAATTCCAATGGAGTCTATGATGTCGGTGAGGGCGTCACTGGCGTTAAGGTGCAACTCTTCTATGCAGGGATGGATCCGCTTCTCTCTGCCCCTGTGGCGGAGACGACCACTACAGAGGGAGGGATTTATCTCTTTGCCAACCGCACGGCGAATGTGTACTTTGTTTACATTCCCGCTTCCGAATTCGGTCCTGGCAAGCCGCTGTATGGCTGGGCGTCCATGCCGGGCGCGGGCGGTGACGACGGCGTCGATGACAACCTGGATGAAAACGGTTTGGACGTTGCTGATGCGATGACGGAGGGGATCCGTTCCGCGGAGATTGAACTTTCTCCTGACTCAGAACCAGTCAATGAGTTTGGTGAAGTGGGTGCAGCAACCTACATGGACAACGCCAACGACGATAATACGGATCTGACGGTGGATTTCGGCTTCTATCGCACAGTTTCGATTGGCAATTTGGTGTTCAATGATACGAACTACAATGGTCGTGCAGAAGCTGGCGAAGGCGTCATTGGCGTTACCGTTGAGCTCTACCATGACGGTGAGGTTCCGTCCGTGTCAGATCCTATCTCCACTGAGGTCACCGATGCTAATGGGTTTTACTTGTTTGCTGGACTTGCCCCTGGTTCATACATCGTTCATGTGACTGCCGAAAATTTCCTTCCTGGCGGGGCCTTGGCAAACCGTATCAGTATAACCTCGACTTCTGTCGGTGATGATGATCTCGGCGAGGATGGGATTGACGAAAATACACCAGAATTTTACGGGATCAGCAGTGATGTGGTGGTAGTTGTTCCTGGTGCTTGCCCGGCAGGCACTGCAGAAGCTGGGCTCGGCGCTACCAGCGATGATGGCGATGATGCCGGCGTCGATTTGACAGTGGATTTCGGCTTTGTTGATAAGGTCTGCGTGGGTAACCTTGTCTTTGATGACAAGAACAATGACGGAGTGTTCGACCAGGAGTCTGAGTTTGGCATTGATTCCGTGACCGTGGAGTTGTGGCAGGTGGCTGTGGGCGATATTGTGCCTTTGGAACCGCTGGCTACGACGGTGACCAGTGGTGGTGGACTCTACAATTTCTGCGTGGCTCCCGGAACATACTACATCCGAATTCCAGCATCTGAGTTTCAGACCGGTGGTCCTCTTGAGTATAGGCGCTCCTCTACTCCGAACGAGGCCAACGGCGCTTCGAATACTGATGGTGACGACGACGTGGGAGAAGATGGGATTGTCGATGGCTCAGCATTGGCGAACGGTGTGAGATCGCCAGAGTTTTCGTTGTTGCCTACCACGGAACCGACTTGGGCTACCGGTGAGACGGGCTACAACTCCTTTGACGACGATATTATCGATGCTGATTCGGATCTGACCGTGGACTTTGGTTTTGCGCCGAAACCGCTTACTGTTGGCAACCTTGTGTATCGCGATGTGGTGGCAGACGGCGTTTTCGGAACGGGCGATGTGGGTATAGCGGGCGTACATCTCAAGCTTTATCGACTCGGTGATGATCCCTCGGAACCGCCAGTGAGTGAAACGCTCACTGATTTCAACGGTCGTTACAGCCTCGAAGCGACCGAGCCGGGGTCCTACTATGTCCATATCAGTCCAGACAACTTTCAGCCTGGCGCTGTGCTTGAAGGTGCAATGTCTGTTGTTGGTTTTGGTTTTGACGAAGGCATTGATGATGATTCGGACGAGGATGGCATTGATGCCATTGACCCTGCGAGCACGGGAATCTACTCAGGCCAATTCGATTTGGCTTTTGGTACGGAACCCATCTCCGCTGGAGGCAGTGAGACTGGATTTGATTCTACCAGCGACGACGCTGCCGACGGCGACTCTGACCTAACGATCGACTTCGGCTTCGAAGGGGGAGTTATTCCTGCACCAGTATCTGTGGGCAACATTGTATTCGTTGATCAAAACGGCAATGACCACTTCGACGAGGGTGAAGGGGTTGATGGTGTTTGGATGTTGCTGTATACACCAGGCAGTGGACCAGCCAAGGGCAGCTACATGGCCAGCACCTTTACAAGTGGGGGCGGGCGTTATCTCTTCACCGGCCTGCCGCCCGGAACTTACACAGTGCACGTCGCTGCCGATAACTTTAAGCCAAACGTTAGCATCAATGGTGGGCCGATGGGTCCCGGTCCGCTCTATGGCATGATCTCAATCCCAGGTGCGATGAATGCTGGCAGGGGTGGGGATGATCAGGTGGATGAAAATGGTATAGATGTCACCAATCCAGACCAGGTTGGCATCGACTCTGATCCTATCTCTTTGCTAGCGGGTAACTTGCCGACAAATGTCACGACCGAACTTGGTGCTTCCAATACTCAAGACGACTCGGCAGATGCAGATGGTGATCTGACGGTAGATTTTGGCTTCGTTCAGGGTGACCCGCCAGCCTTCACGCTTGGAAACATGGTGTTTACGGATGCGAACGGCAATGGAATCTACGATGATGGTGAGGGCACTGGAGGCGTATTGGTCCAACTCTTTGCTGCTGGTGCAGATCCACTAACTGCCAGCCCTCTGGATGCGACCATTACCGCAACTTCGGCGAACGAAGCCGGTCGTTATGAGTTCACCGCATTGTCTGCGGGATCTTACTTTGTCTACTTGCCTGCTTCAAACTTTAGCCAGACGGGGCCGCTTTATCACACGATTTCTATTGCAGGTGTGCAGGGTGTGGATGCGTACGCTGGCCCAGTCGGGGATGATAACCTTGGTGAAGACGGTATTGATTCCCAGTCACCGGAATCCACAGGCATCATGAGCCGTATGGTAAACCTCCAACTGAATAGCTGCCCAGTCGGTACCTCTGAACTCGGGTTCTTGGGAAGCTTTGACAACGAGGAAGATGGCAACGGCGATCTCACTGTAGACTTTGGATTCACAGCGCGTCTAGGCATTGGCAATCTAGTTTACGTGGACCGAGATGTGGACGGTAAGTTCCAAGCCGGGATCGACATGGGACTGCCAAACGTCCCCGTGGAAGCGGTGATGATACAGGGCAGTAACGAGCATGTGGTGGCTTCCACCACTACAGACGCGTCAGGTAGTTATCGGTTGTGGGTTAATCCCAGCCGAGCCTATAAACTGCGGATACCTGCGACTCAATGGGGCCTGAATGGTCCGTTGCGTCTGTTGTCGCCGACGATCGTCAATCCGAATGGTCTGGATGATAACGACCAACAGGATGCAATCGCAACTGCAAATCCGGCACTGTTGGGGGTTAGCACCTCTGCATCTGTCTATTACCTGGGGGCACAGCCTGTTGATGCCAATGGCGCAGAGTCCGGTTTTGCGGCTTCCGCTGACAATTCTGAGGATACCAACGTGAATCTGACGATGGACTTTGGTCTGAAGGCCAAAGGACCTGGTGTTGGGAACCTAGTCTTCAAGGACTTGAATGGTAACGGCTGGTTTGACGTGGGTATTGACGAACCTTTGGGGGGAGTTGTGGTCAAGCTGTTCCCAGTTGGTGCCAATCCTGCTTCAGCTAGCGCGGCTGACATCTCCATCACTGCCGCGGACGGTACCTACCTGCTCATGGCACCCAGTGCGGGCAATTACTTTGTTCACATCCCTGCGTCTGAATTTCAGGCGACTGGCGACTTGAATGGATATGTGACTGCGTCCAATCCCGCCTCTAGCAACGTGAGGGACGATAGCGGTGGACCTGGAACCCCAAGTGGGGATCACAACGCCTACGGAACCAATCTGGAATCGAATGGAATGAGCTCGTCCGTGGTATCTCTTAACTACACGGGTATGCCGGTGAACGGCACCGTCGAAAGTGGATTTGCAAACGCGATGGATGATCTCGTTGACGCTGCGGTCGACTTAACGATGGACTTTGGCTTTGTTCAGACCGGTGCGCCGTTGGCAAATCGCACTCGTAACAGTCTACCTGCCAGTAGCCTAGAGGAGATGTCCCCCCCCACTGGGTCGTTCTACGACGTCGCCACCGGACAAATCGTCCATGGTGGTTATGTTGCTATCGAAGGGCCTGGATCCGTCAACGTCGTGCTTGATGGCGAAACCGGCCAATATCAATTTAGTGCCGATGTTGACGGGATCTATACGCTTGAGATCACTCCTCCGGCTGGCTATTTAACCGATCGGACGCGTCCATCCGAAGTCGGTGCTTTTGACTCAACGGCAAAGTCTGCAATTGTGTCGATCGGCTCAAGTGAAAATAGAAACAATCCAGGGTTCCTTCTGGACTCTGGTGCTTTGGCCAATCCCTGGTATCGTCAGATCCACCTCGTTCCGGGTGCCGCCGTGCCTGTGAACAACAACATCCCGCTCATGCTGGTAACCGTTGACACCTTTGAGCAGTGGCGCTTACGCAATTCTCTGGGTGGCAAGAATGCTGCGACCGATGATGCAGACGGAGATGGAATGCCAAATCTACTTGAGTATGCGCTCGGGCTGAAAGCAGACTCCGGTTTGGCCTCTACAGACGAGTTTCATCTTGAAATGCAGCCCGATGGCAGTGTGGATGCGATCTTTACCCGCCCTGTGGCAGGTCATGGAGACATCACCTATCATCTCGAAGCCATCAATGATCTCACTACCTCTCCACAAGGATGGCAGCCGCTGATCTTTGCTCCTGAAGTCGGGCAGTCAAATGCTGAAGGTCGTGTGGTAGTGCGTTACCGCGGAGTCGATGCTGCTGCGATTTTTGCTGGTCAGAGCGAAGGTTATCTGCGTCTCCGTATCTCACTCGATGCCGATCACAACGGTTTACCCGAAGCTGCAGTAGCGACGTCCGTTTTTGCTTGGACAAGACGCACCTTTGAGCCTGGTCAGCAGACATTCTCTATGTCACTTCTACAGCCTGAATCCTTTGCAGGTTCGGTCATTGGTATGGACGGCGATTCCTTGACGTTTGCAGTGGGTGAGGATGACATTGCATCCGGATTCAATCTGGAAGTGAGCTACTACCTGGAAGTTTTAACCGGTAGCCGTGCTGGTCATCGATTCGATGTGAACGTCAGCGGCAGTTCAGCCCATCAGATTGCGCTGGATATGGCCTCTTCACGGAACACACTGGCCGTGCTTCCTCCCGATATCGTTGGAGCCAAAGTTGCCGTGCGTCCTCATTGGACGTCTTCCACGGTATTGCCGACGGCATTCTTTGGTTCTGCAAAGTCTTCCAGCGGTGCCGACCGTCTGCTCTTCTTTGACTCTGCCACCAATGCATACGTGCCCTACTGGCTCTATGCTGACGGCAATGAAACAAGGTGGGTGAGTGAGGGTGATCTGGCGCTGTCTTCAGCGAACGGACGCGTTGTTGGCCCTGGAGAAGGGATGCTGGTGCAAGTGCGTGGTGCTTCTCCTATCACCGTTGTGCACGTGGGAAAAGTGCGGAGCAATCGCTTCATCCAGCGCCTCAGTGCTGGGACGCAACTCATTGGCGGTGGCTATCCGGTGGCGCAGTCACCGGAGGATCGATCCATGGATCAGGCAGGCGGGTTTGTGGCAGGTCAGGACTCCGCGTCGGCAGATCGCCTGCGCCTTTGGGTGGGCGATCGCACTTCGGGGGCGACGGGTTATGATAGCTTCTATCTGCATCTGGATGGAACTGCCGCCAAATGGGTGCGCGAGGGAGATGCAAATCCTGCGGATCAGTCATCCGCCAAGCTCTTTGGCACTCATCGCGCCGCCTTCATCGTGCGTCACAACGCTGATGCCGCCCACGCTACCGAGTCGCCTTGGCTGCCGTAGCGCCAGACATCCCTCGAGAGGGATGGGTACGGTTCTCTTCTCCCTCCGAGATAGGCGCGCGCCGTAACCGGACAAAGTCCCCGCAGAGCCAAACACTGTCTCATCTGGATTCCCGGCGCCAACTCTCCCATTGCGATGGCCACACCGGAATCTCTGATCCTACTTCCCGCCCACGGAGAACATCATATCTTTTTTCACCGCGCCATCCGCGAAGAGGATATTTACTTCGATGCCTTGATAGCGATGAAAGTTCTCCTTGTCACTGATGACCGGGATGCGCGTGGCATCCCGAGTCGTTAGGAAGCTGAGGCTAGCGATGTTTTGATCATTCATCACCGTGTTCCAAAAATAACTGCACCCGGTCTTTTCAAAGAAGCCGCCATGATCTGCACGGCAGTGGAAGACCTCAGGGTTATCCGCATATTCATCCAGAGTGTTGTCCAGCGCAGCCTCTTCGGAGTCCTTGTCATGACGCGCGGCGACCAGGGTGGGGAAGTTTCCCTGATGATCCGCCGCGTAAAGTTGCAAGGCTTCGCCGAGGCTACGCAAGTTGCCTGTGCAATGCATCGCGTAAGCGCGCTGGATGGCTTTCTGGACTAGGCTATATGAGATCGCACCCAGCGCCGCGATCAGGCTGATGGCGACAAGGATCTCCACCAAAGTGTAGCCCCTGCGCTGAGGCTCTATCTTCAAAACCGTGCCCCCTGCAATCGTGCCTGCATGTCCTCCAGCACTGGGGCCAGATCCATCTTCGTGTCCGCAGTGGCATCGCGGAAGTAGGACTCCAGACCCTTATCGACCATTCGGTCAAACGCCTCGCGATCCTGTTCACGCAGGCGCTGGCCTTCGTCATCATTTCCGCGCCGCTGCGCCATTTCACGCCTCATCCGGCTGACCATTTGTTTGCGCTGTTCAGCATCCATCGCGTTCAGCCCCTTCATGACGTTCTCGAAGTGCTTCTCGATGGTTTGGTCGACGAAGTAGAGCTTCTCATCATCGGTCAACGTTTTGGAGAAGTGATCCAACTGCTCCTGCCCGTCATCGCGCATCGTGTGGCGTTGCTGAAAGTCCAGCAGGTTCAAATTGCGGATGACTTCATCGATGTGTTTTCTGCGTTCAGTCGCACTGACCCCTGCATTGTTATACCAAGGCGTTGTTGACACCAGTGCCAGAACCTTTTCTGGGGAGGAGACCTGATTTTCCGTCAAGTGCATAATCCCAGCTACTGCAGCCCAAACGGCGATGCCCAGTAGCAGGAACTTCATGGCCAGAGGAGAGCGTAACATAACGATGAAAACGTCGTGATTGCGGAAGAATTGCGCCTCACTTTATCGCATCATTTGCGGGAGAAGCGGCGGGAAAGGATGGAGGTGAAGTCAGATGCCTCAGCAACGTTGAGCAGGCGCGTCACAAGTAGATAGCTGCCACCGGCAATGGCCACAGAGAGCATCAGAGTCACGGCTCGCATAGTCAGGTGGTAGTGTGCCCATCCCGCCAAAATCGTAAATTTGGCGGCGATACAAACACCGATCATCACGACGACCGCAGCGACCAATCGGATCAGAGCCTGCGTCAGGGTTCGGGTCTCCAGCCCTCCCGCAAATTTTCTCATGCAGAGATACAGGGTCAAAAAATTGACCGCCAACCCGGTTGCTGTGGCCCATGCAAGGGCTGTGTGGTCCCAGTGCAGAACGAAAACGGTGATGCTGTTGAGTGTCAGATTGAGGAGGATGACGCCCATGCTGACCATCATCGGGATGAATCGCCGATCAATCGTGTAAAAGGCTGGCTGGATGACTTTCACACAGGCATAAAATACCAAGCCAAACGCATAGGCTTGCAGCGGTCCCGCCGTTTGGGCTACGTCTTGAGCAGTGAATTTGCCGTGCTCAAACAAGACGGAAAGGATCTCTGGGCCCATCACCGCCAATCCAACGGCAGATGGCAATGTCAAGAACAGGACCAGCCTCAGCCCCTTCGCCAATGCCCCGCGGAATGCTGGGGTGATGCCTTCCGTCGCCAATCGGGATAGCATCGGCAGCGTTACCGTTGCCACAGCGACACCGAACAAACCAAGCGGCAATTGTTGGAGGCGCTGTGCATTGCCCAGCCAAGCTGCGGCCGATTGTTTGCCCCAAGTGAAGGAGGCAAAGATGGAGTTGAGCAGCACATTGATCTGTGTGCCACCTGCCGCGATTAGGGATGGCCACATCAATCGCAAGACTTGCTTTACGCCCTCGTCCTTCCAGCCAAAATCTGGCGCGAAGCGGAATCCCACACGGCGCAGTGAGGGGATCTGCACCAACAATTGCAAGACTCCTCCGATCAGTGTGCCGATGGCAAAACCGGTGAGACTTTTCTCAGTGACCTTCCATGACTCGCGGAAACTAGGATCGATGACCCATGCCATGATCAACCCGCCGACAATACAGCCAAGATTGAAGAAGGCGGAGGCAACGGCTGGGATGAAGAAGACTCGCTTGGAATTCAGCATCCCCATGACCAAAGCTGTGATTGAGACCACCGCGATGAAAGGATACATGATCTGCGCAAGCCAAGTGCACAGGACTTTGGCGGATTCATCCCACCCTGGGTTTAACAGGCGGATGATCCATGGTGCCAGCGCCACTCCGGCCACGGCCACCATGCTCATGAAGCACAAGGACAGCGTCAGCATTTTGCGGCCCAAGATCCACGCTGCTTCGTCATTCTCCGTCTTCATCTTGCGGGAGAATGTCGTCACAAAAGCCGTCGACAGCGCGCCTTCAGCGAACAAATCCCGCAGCATGTTTGGCGTCGCAAATGCGCGATTGAAGATGCCCGTGAAGGCAGATCCAAAAAGCCCATTGAGCAACTGATCGCGCACCAGTCCCAGCAACCGACTGCACAAGATGGCAATGGAAACTACCCCAGTGGATTTGGCCTGGGATGCAGGCTTGGGTTCAGGATGTGACGCAACCGTTTCGGCTGTCGGCTCAGACGCGGGACTCGACATAGGGGGTCTCAAAATTTGCCTGGGCTGGATTGTCCGTGATGTATTTTGCGATGGCTTGCGCTGCCTTGGGGCCTCTCACAATATGATCATACCCTTCGTTCTGCCACACATCGCCTTCTCTGCCCAATGCCTTGTTGATGGCGTGCGTGGTGTAGGACTTCCACGCGTGGAGAATTTTATCGAGCGTGTGGCCGCCGTTGGGTTTCACCAAGACATGCACATGGTTTGGCATCACCACCCAGGCACCGAGTTCGTAACGGTCGCCAGCAAAGTGCTTCAAGGCGTCGGCCACGATGACTGCGATCGCTTCATCTTTTAAAAGGCAGGCGCCCTCACCAGCATCCAGCCAGTTTTGGAATCGGTCGCTGAACTGCTTGTGAAACTCTGCCCGCAGTTCCGTCGTCCACGGCTCTGGATTCTCGGCGATAAACTGCTGACGATCACGGCTCCATTGTTCAAGCTTTTCTTGAGGGATCGAATCCGCCAAGCGGAAGGTGACAAAGTAGCTGGTGCCAGCCTGCCTCCACTGCGGAAGGTTCAGCTCCTGGTTTTGAATATCGCCATGGAAGTCGAAGTACTTCGCATCCAGGACCGCCTTTTTTCTCACCTCGGGAAGGCGTGCAGAATGCCCCCCTTTTACTGAGGCCCGGCGCAGCTTGTCCATCATCGCGATGCCTACACCGTGCTCATGCAGAGGCTCCGCGATGATCTCATCGACGCCGGCATTGTCCAGTTCACGCAGCACGTAGAAAAAGCGCACTCCGGCTTCGGGTAGCTTGCCCTTGCCGGGGCTGAGGATCAAAATTTGCTCCCAGTCGGTCAGGTCCGCATAACCGTCTTCAGGATCTCCTCGATAGCTGAGCAATGCGT
Organism: uncultured Verrucomicrobiaceae bacterium; assembly: GCA_964496625.1. GTDB lineage: Bacteria > Verrucomicrobiota > Verrucomicrobiia > Verrucomicrobiales > Verrucomicrobiaceae > JACKQF01. The sequence goes on from CAZCAL010000052.1 coordinate 12,471, forward strand.
ACTTTTTGCCAGGCTCTGGAGTGAAATCTGATGGTTTTTCCAGCAAGCGCAAAGGCGTGCTCGGCGCGTAGTGGGAGGCCAACTGCCCAGGGGCTTCGCTGGCCTCATCAATCAGAGTGCGGTCCACGCGCTGCACCTTGCCAAATGGCTTCAAGTCGTCCGGCGTGATCGGTCCAGGCCGCACGATGGTAATCAGAGGCTTTTTTTCGCCGGGTTCCACCTTGATGATGGTCGATTCCAGTCCGTGCAAAGAGGCACCGCCGTCCAAAATGAGCTCGATCTTCCCATCCAGTTCCGCCTGAACTGCGGGTGCGGAGGTGGGGCTGATGGAGCCAAAGCGATTCGCGCTCGGCGCTGCCAGAGGCCTGCCCAGACCCTGCGCTACCCGTTTGAAGACGTTGTTGGAGCTGACTCGCACTGCGACGGTGTGCAATCCCGCCGTCACCAGATCAGGCACCTCCGGTTTCTTGGGCAGCAGCAAAGTCAGCGGCCCTGGCCAGAAGCGATCCGTGAGCTTCTGCACCACCGCGGCGATTTCTGGTGGAACCTCCGCCACCATGGCGATGTCCTTTTTGTGCGGTAGGTGGACGATCAATGGATCAAACGTGGGGCGCTCCTTCACCTCGAAGATCTTGGCCACCGCGCTTGCATTTAGCGCATCCGCAGCGAGGCCATACACGGTCTCTGTCGGCAGCGCCACGACATCGCCACCTCTCAAGAGCCGCACGGCCTCATCCACCGCATGATGGAGCAAAGGTGGCAGATCGGTCGGGAGGATACGAGTTTCCATGAGTCGGTGAGAGGAATTGGGGCAGGGGTGAGCCTGCAATAGGTCCGGTGTCGCGGTGGATTGTCAATGAATCTCGCGATCCTTTCGCGGGCGCAGCTGAAACTCGTGCGCCTCGCGGTCGCTGCGATTCCGCGCCTTGATCTTGTGATCACGCTTTGCCTTGCGGTCCAGTGTCACTTGGCGTTTCCTGCGCAACTTACGCAACTGGGTGATCTCATCATCCAGTTTCAAAAAGCTTTCGTAACGGGCAGGGGACAGTGCCTCAGATTCCACTGCTGACCGCACTGCACATCCGGTGTCAGACCCGTGCTTGCAGTCCGCGAACTTGCACTGCGCTGCCAAATCCTCGAGATCGCGAAAGCTATCACGCAGGGTTCGTTCATCCGTCCACATCTGCACCTCTTTGATGCCGGGATTATCAATCAAGATACCGCCCTTTGGCAGGATCATCAGCTCGCGCGCAGTCGTCGTGTGGCGGCCTTTGCCGGTCACTTCGTTAACCTCTCCTGTCCACTGGTATTCATCCCCCAGCAGTCGATTCACCAGAGCTGATTTCCCGACCCCACTGGACCCGATCAGGGTCAACGTCACGCCGCGCTTCAAAAAGCTACGGAGAGCCTTCAAGCCGGTGCCGTTCTTGACACTGGTCACCACAACCTCTGCATTTGGGTCCAATGCCTGAATCTCCGCTGCCGCCGCCTTGCATTCTGCTGCGGAAAAAAGATCTGATTTGTTGACCATCACCACTGGCTTCGCGCCGCTGCGCTGAATCAGCGCAAAATAGCGCTCCATCCGATGCAGGCTAAAATCCGTGCCTGGATCAGTGACCACCACCACCACATCGACATTCGCTGCGATGACCTGTTCCTCCGCGCTTTTCCCTGGGGTCTTGCGTGAAAAGCACTTTTGCCGCGTCAGGCGAGCGCGAATCACTGCGTCCTCACTGCTGATGTCCAGAGCTACCCAGTCGCCTACGGCCGGTAGGTCAGCGTCCGTCTCCGCTTCGTGATAGACTTTCCCGCTGAGGATCGCCTCTTCATATTCCTCGCCATCGCCCAGCAGCGCCCCATAGGAGATCTTGTTGTCGCGCAACAATCGCGCAGGTTCCCAGCCAAGCTCGCGATAAGGCGCAAACTCAGCCTCAAAAACCTCATTCCATCCCAGGTCCAAAAGCGTCATGCAGGCGGCACTTATCGCCGATGTAGCCGAAATGCCAAGGGCCGTGTTTGCGGATCACTTTTTGTCCGTATCTTCCCCCGCACCTTTCGCCACTTCATCCTTTTTGGCCTGCACCGCAGATGAGCCCACAGCGAGGAGTTCTGGTGCCTTGCCGCCTTTCTCGACAAACTTCAGCGCGATGCCGTTGATGCAGAAGCGGCGATCCGTGGGTGTCTTGTAGCCTTCACCTTCAAAGACGTGGCCGAGATGGGCGCCGCAGCGTTTGCAGGTGGTCTCTACACGGCGCATGCCGTGGGAGTTGTCGACCGTCTCGGCGACGTTCTTCGACTTTGATGAATCATAAAAGGATGGCCAACCGCAGCCAGAGTGGAATTTCTCGCTGGAGGTGAATAGCTCTGCGCCGCAGCACACGCAGTAATAGGTGCCGACGCCTTGTTTCTCGAATTCCTCGTAGGTAGCCCCAAATGGGCGCTCCGTTGCTGCTTGACGCGTCACTTGAAACTGCTCTGGCGTCAGGCGCTTCATCCATTCTTCATCGGTCAATTTCACGGCAGGTTTTTCTGGGGCGGGTTTCTTTTCAGTTTTGTCTTCAGCAATCAAAACGCCTGCCAGAGCAATGCAGGTGCAACCAGTGAGGATTAGCCAGGAGAGGGTGGAGCGCGTCATACGGATCAGCATGGTCAGTTGTACGATACGAGGCACAGACGGATTACATATTCCCAAAATCAATTCAAGCACGCGCATCGAGGCCCTGTTTGCTGCGAAGTATTCACATCCTCAGCAACGTACCCTGTGGCACATGAAGCTGATTCTCCTCTTATCTATCTCCATCTTCCACTGCCATCTGTTTGCAGCGTCAGAAGGTGGCGCGAATAAGCCGAAACCCTCCTTCCAGTATGAGGCGGAGGGAATTGCGATCTCGATTCCCAGTGCGGAGGAACCGCGGGTTGCTGCCTTCGGTGCAGACTCCATTGCAGGGGCGGCGAAGTACCTCGAGGACGGTGCAATCAGTTGGGTGCAGGGGAGGGCCTGCATCAATTGTCACACCACAGGTCCCTACATGACGGAGCGTCCAGCGCTTTCAGCTTGGTTGGGCAAACCCAATGAAGAAATCTTGGCCAATTTTGTCGAGGCCGTTCCTGATCACGTCAAACCCAGCACCGAAACAGAGAAAGATGGCCTTAAATACTACCCCGGCTCTTGGACTGCGGTTTGGCGTTCCGCAGGACTCGCTGAATGGGATCAGCATGTGACCGGAAAGTTATCCCCGTCCACGGATCGCTCTTTGCGGGAGATGTTCATGAGGCAGTCTCCCAACGGCTCATTCGTCAGTTATGGGGAAGTGGAAATCCCGCACATCACCACCGATTTTGAGCTGACCCTGCAAGCAGCACGGGCGGTGACCGCAGCGCCAGGATGGCTTTCAGGCCTACAGGATGCGGACTTGCTTGAGCGGATCGAAAAGATGAAGACTTGGCTGCGGAGCGCCCCAGCCAAGAACGACTTTGATCGCGTCCTGCGTCTGCAATTGGCCGCCTACCTGCCCGATCTTGTTTCGCAATCAGACCGCGACACGGCACTCGCGCTGCTCTCCTCGAAACAACATCAGGACGGTGGGTGGTCGCTGCGAGACATGTCTCCAGTGGATGACTGGCATTTCAAGATGAGCGCCACCGTGGTCAATCTCATCAATCGCCTTCCAGATGCTGCCGCACCGGAGAGTGATCCGTACATGACGGCCTTGGCCATCGTCTTGATGAGGCAAAATCAAGTCCCCTCTGCTGATGTCCGCATCCAGCGCGGGATCGCCTGGCTTAAAAAAGAGCAGCGTATTTCGGGCCGCTG
>CAZCAL010000053.1:0-12331 GCA_964496625.1 uncultured Verrucomicrobiaceae bacterium
ACTCACGTGGATGCGCCACGCCACGGCATTGCGGATGGGCAAACGATGGAGCAGATGCCCTTCGATGCGGTCATTGGGCGTTGTCGGGTCATTGAGCTAGATGCCCAGGATCAAATCACCTCCGCTCATCTCAAGAACGTTGTCGTGCGACGAGGGGAGCGCTTACTCTTCAAGACTCGCAACTCGACCCAAAGTTGGCCGTCCGCAGAGTTTGATCGCAATTTTGTCTCCATTCGCCAAGACGCGGCGGCCTATCTGGCTGAGCGTGGTGTGATGACGGTGGGGGTGGACTACCTCAGTATTGGTGGCTTTGAGAAAGACGGAGTCGAGACCCACCAGATCATGCTTGGGGCAGGCATCTGGGTGATTGAAGGTCTCGACCTTGCCAAAATAAAGCCGGGCTACTACGACATGATTTGCCTGCCCTTGAAGCTCGTCGGCGCAGACGGTGCCCCCTGTCGAGTTGTCCTGAGGTGAGACTTTCGAAAAGGACGGCCCTTGCTCGGCGTTTACCTCTGGCTATGACCAACCGTCGCCGTTTCCTCACTCAGTCGGTCGCCGCTTCCACCGGCGTTTTTTATATTGCGAAAACTTCATGGGCGCAGAAGAGCCCGGGGGATACGCTGAATGTCGCGGTGATCGGATTTGGGGGGCGTGGTGGCTCTCATATCAGCGGCTACAAGGGCCTGAAGAAAGAGGGTGTGCGGGTGGCGGCGCTCTGTGACGTAGATCAGAATATCTTGGCGAAAGGGGTGGCGAACTTTGACAAGGATGGGCAAAAGGTCGCGTCTTACTCCGATCTGCGCCGCCTCCTGGAGGACAAGAGCATTGATGCGGTGAGCATCGCGACACCGAATCACTGGCACGCGCTGGCCACCATTTGGGCGGTTCAGGCAGGCAAGGATGTGTATGTGGAAAAGCCTGTCTCCCATTGCGTCTGGGAAGGCCGCCAAATGGTCAAGGCTGCGCGTAAGTATAGCAAAATCGTGCAGACGGGGACTCAGTCGCGCTCCAGTCGTGAAGGCATTGGCGAGGCGGTGAAGTGGGTGCAAGCTGGGAATCTTGGGAAGATCAAGTTGGCCCGAGGACTCTGCTACAAACGCCGTGCGAGCATTGGTGAGGCGGGGGGATCTCAGCCGATCCCGGCAAATATCGATTACGACCTCTGGTGTGGCCCTGCGCCAAAGACGGAGCTGACTCGGAAGAAGCTGCATTACGATTGGCACTGGACCTGGAACTACGGAAATGGAGATTTGGGCAATCAAGGCATCCACCAGATGGATATCTCCCGCTGGTTTCTCGGTGAGATGGAGCTTTCTCCGAGGGTGTGGAGCGTTGGAGGACGGCTGGGCTATAAGGACGATGGGCAGACGGCAAATACGCAGATCTGCTATCATGCGTATGAAAAAGCGCCGCTGATCTTTGAGGTGCGCGGTTTGCCGGAGAATAAGGACTCCAAAAACATGGATAAGTTCAAGGGCGCGGGCGTGGGTGTGATCGTGGAGTGCGAGGGCGGCTACGTCGTGGTGCCAAACTACTCCAGCGCTACCGCCTATGATCACGATGGAAAGGTGATCAAGGAGTGGAAGGGGTCGGAGGACCACTTCGCCAATTTCATCACCGCCTGTCGCAGTCGTCGGGTGGAAGATTTGCATGCCGACATTCTCGAAGGCCATCTTTCCAGCGGTCTGTGCCACACGGCGAACATCTCGTATCGCCTCGGCAAGCAGATGGCGCAGGGGGAGATCATCGATCAGATCAAAGGCGATTACGACGCTGAGGCCAGCTTTGCGCGGATGGCGGAGCACCTTGGCAAAAACGATGTCGATCTAGGTAAAGACAAACTGACGCTAGGTCCGTCGCTGGCGATGGATGGCAAGACAGAGCGCTTTGCTGAAAACGATGCCGCAAATGCGATGCTAAAGGACAAGTATCGCGAGCCCTTCGTCGTGCCAGAGGCGGTGTGAGGGATTGTGCCTTCAGGGCTATTTTGTGTTGTCTGAATGCCGCGTTGCGGTTACTCCAATGATATGACTTTTTTATCCAATCGATGGGCGATCCTGGGTGGATGCCTTCTGGCCACTGTGGGCGGTTTGCAGGCGCAGACGGTGACTTTAAAACAGGATGGCACGAGTCTCCGTGTGGAGATTGATGGGAAGCTCTTCACAGAGTACTTTGGGGGCGGTGCCCAGCGCCCTTATCTCTATCCAATCATTGGGCCGTCAGGTGCGAACCTAGCGCGGCCATATCCCATGGAAAAGGGGGGTGCAGAGGATCACCCTCACCATCGATCTTTCTGGTTTGCCCATGGAAATGTCAATGGCACGGACTTTTGGGCGAATGGGGATGACCATGGTCGGCAGGAGCACGTCGCCTTTGAGGATGTGAAAGCAGAAGGCAACGTGGGTTGCTTTACTGCAAAGACGCGATGGGTCACGGCTGCGGGCGAAGAGCAGATGACGGATGTGCGGCATGTCCGCATCGAGGCAATGCCTGATGGCGAGAAGATCGTGGATTTTAGCATTGAACTAACTGCGACTGCTGGTGATGCGGTGTTTGGCGATACGAAGGAAGGTAGCTTCGCGTTACGCGTTGGGCCGACGCTGAGCATGAAAGGCGAGGGTGCCGCTGGTCACATGCTGTCCAGTGAAGGCATCACGGACAAAAAGGTCTGGGGCACGCGCGCCAGTTGGGTTTCCGTTTTTGGTCCCGATGAAAAGGGTCAGGAAGTTTCCATCACGATTTACGATCACCCAAGCAATCTGCGCCACCCGACATGGTGGCACGCGCGGGATTACGGTCTGTTTGCTGCAAACCCATTTGGCATCCACGATTTTGAAAAGAGTGATGACAAAGAAAAAGGGAACTACACCCTGCCGAAAGGCCAGACCTTGACCCAACGTTATCGCGTTTGGATCAGCGCAGGCGATGCGGACAAGGAAAAAATGGGAGCGATGTTTGAGGCGTTCAGCAAGCCATGAGCGAGCCGATGACCTCTCGCCGCAGTCTGCTGAAGCGTGCGGTTCTTGCCTCTGCTGCCAGCACCCTTCCTGTTGGCTGCTTTCGCCCAAAGGGATCCAATACAGACGTTCGCGTCGGGGTTTGTGGATTCCATGGCAAGGGGATGCACCACATTGAAGACCTCCTTGGCATGGACGGTGTGCGTATTGTCGCACTCTGTGATGTCGATGGTCGCACGATGGAAAAGGGCGTCGCTGTGCTGGCGAAGCACAAGCAAAAGGCCAGCACTTACAAGGACTACCGCGAGTTTTGCCAGGACAAGGAGATGGACGGCGTCATCATCGCCACGCCAAATCACAGTCATACGCTGATTGCGATGACCGCCATCGCGAATGGGAAGCATGTTTATGTGGAGAAGCCTGTTTGCCACAACATCATCGAAGGGCGCAAATTGGTCGATGCTGCGGCAAAAAATCCCAAGCTGGTCATCACCCACGGCATGCAACGCCGCTCTGATGATGGCTGGGATGAGGCCATCCATTGGATCAGAGAGGGCCATCTGGGGAAGGTGACTCTATCTCGTGGGCTCAATTACAAGTCTCGTGAAAGCATCGGCAAAGTCAGTGGCCCAGAGCGTGTCGCCTCCTACATCGATTATGATTTGTGGTGTGCGTGCCGCCCCGTTGTGCCGTTGATGCGGGATAAACTGCACTATGATTGGCACTGGCAGTGGCCGTATGGCAATGGCGACATCGGCAATCAAGGCCCGCACCAGATGGATGTAGCCCGCTGGGCGCTGGGGCAGGATACATTGCCGAAACGTGTCATGAGCCTCGGTGGTCGCTGGGGCTACGACGACGATGGACAGACGCCGAACAATCAGTTGGCCTTCTTTCCGTATGAGCCAGCGCCATTGCTTTTTGATAATCGTGGCCTGCCGATGAAGGACATGAACTGGGGCATCGAGCCCGTTTACAAGGGCATCCGCATCGGTAACATCATTCATTGCGAAGGCGGCTACGTTGCCGAATCGAAGGCCTACGACAAGTCGGGGGCTTCCGTGAAGAAGTTTGATATGCGTGATGGAGGGGCGCACATGACGAACTGGCTGGAGTCCGTGCGCCAGGGTAAGTTGGTGAAGCAAAATCTATCGATTACCCACGGGCACCTATCCGCAGCGCTCGTCCACATGGCGAACATCTCCTTCCGACTTGGCAAATTATTGAATCCCGATGAAGTGCGCGAACGGATTCAAGGCGACGCTGAGGCGCTGACAACGCTCGCTGATTTCGAAGCCAATCTTTTGGCCAACGGGATCGATGTTCACCAACAGAAGACCCAGGTCGGACCATGGCTGGATCTCGATCCTGCCACGGAACGATTCACGGGTGAATTTGCCAAAGAAGCGAACGCGCTGATGGAGGAAGAGTACCGTAAGGGCTTCGAGTTGCCGGTGATCTGAACCCGAGCGATGCAACTGTCTCGCGGTGCATCGCCGTAGGTCCGGCTGAGGTCAATTGCCGGTCGCTGCAATCAGGGTATCGCTGATTTTTGCCTCAGAGGCATCGGAGACTCGGGCTCCCATTTTGCGTAGTCCCCAGCTCATCATGAGACGAGCGTCGTCCCAGATGTATTTGGTCTTGGTGCCCAATTGAACCAAGATGACGTTTCGTCCACCAGTAGAGGCCGACGAAATGAGACAACGGCCAGCAGCGACGGTGTAGCCGGTCTTCATACCATTGCATTCGGGCATCCTGCTGAGAAGATCATTGGTGCTCTTCAAGACGGCTGTCTTGCCGGTGGCATAACGGAAGGTATAAGATGAACGCCGCACGGCATCGCGAATGATGGGATCCCGATAGGCCGCCATGGCCACGCGCGCCATGTTGCTGGCGGTGGAGTATTGACCCGGCACGGTCAGCCCATGCGGGTTGCGGAAATTTGAATCGCGTCCGCCCAGCGAGCGCATTTTTGCATTCATCTTCTCAGCAAAGGCGCTGACACTACCTGCATTATCTCGCGCCAGCACGTTGGCGACATCGTTGCAACTCTTGACGAGGAAGGCATAAAGCAATTGCCGCCGTGTGTAGACCTCGCCAGGCCGGACGCCCAGTTTGGTGGGTTCCACCTGCACATCCAGGGAAGAGACACGGACCTGGCGATCAAGATTGCCAGCATCGATGACGACTAGGGCAGTCAGCAGTTTTTGGGTGCTCGCGACTGCCCGTTTCACCTCAACGCCCCTCGATGCTAGATGGGCACCCGTCCGGGCATCTATGAGGAGGTAGGATTCAGCGCGGATTTGCGGTGCACCAGCTGCGATGGCCAGTGGTGTGGGCGAGATGTAGTAGGGATCTACTGGCACTGCCGCCGGGGCAGGGGTTGCATAACCCGTCTGGGGTGTCTGGGGATTCCAGGCGGTGGGAGCAGTGGTCCCATAATAAGCGGTGCCCGCTGGGCTAGTTCGTGGGGCTTGCTGCGGACTGCCGCAGGCGACAAGCCCGATGGAAAGCATTGTGGGGAAGAGCGAGCGAAATGACCAACGCGAAGTCCAGCTAGACATGATCTTTGAAAAGGGGAGATGGGGACGAGTTACCGTAGCGTCCACGTAGAGAATCTCAACAGACGCAACGCACCTATTGACCTCATGTCCCCGTTGTCAATGCGTCGTGTATTCTGGAGTGAATTACCCGTGCTTGCAGCCCGCCGTCCTTTGTTCCATCATCCGTCACTATGGCACTCATTATCAATGGCGAGGAAATCGACGAGGAAATCATCGAGGCGGAATTTCGCCAGATCAAATCTCACTACGAGCGCACCCTGCAGGTTGCTTGCTGCGAGCGAGATCCCGAATTCCGTGGTTATGCCAAAGACCAGATTACCTCACGAATGTTGCTGAATCAGGAGTCCTTGAAGCGCATTCCAATCGTCTCTGACGAAGCTGTCACTGCCCGTTTGCAAAAGCTCATCGCGGAAGCCGGTGGTGAAGATGAATTTTACATGAACATCGGCTTACTCAGCAAGGATGAGGCCGTCGTCCGCGAAAACATCGCTGGTGGCGTGCGGCTTGATCAGATGCTGGCTGAAGTCTATGCGCCTGAACCGAATCCGAGCGATGAAGAGGCCAAGGCTTGGTATGAAGCGCATTTGAGCCTGTTCATGACCGATGAGCAAGTCAGCGCGTCTCATATCACCAAAAGCCTCGCAGGTGCAAAGAGCCGCAGCGAGGTGTATGCACAGATGCGGGAACTCCGGCAGAAGCTTCTCGCAGGCGCTGATTTCGCCGCTCTGGCTGAAGAAAATCGCCTCGATGACGAGCAGCAGATTGATCTCGGATGGTTCAAGCGTGGCGAATTCATGGAAGAATTCGAAGCCATCGCCTTCTCCATGAACGACGGAGAAATCAGCCCGGTCTTCACGACGCAATTAGGCTTTCACATCTGCACAGTGACTGGCCGACGTCCGCCAGAACCGAAGCCTTTTGAAGAGGTCAAAGAAGCTGTAATCAATCGCATCCTCGACGAATACCGCGATACGAAATTCAACGCTTTCATTGCCGAATTGAAAGCTGGCGCAACGATAGAGGACACTGATCCTGAAGAGCAAACTTGCGGGCATTGAGTGGGGCGAAGGTGGTGACGGAAAGGTTTTGTGTGGCCATCTGATCTGCGAGGGGATCTTTAAAACTCCCTGAGGCTAACCCAATTGAGCTTTGCCTCAACGGAACCATTCTTGGGACATGAACGCGAACCGATCAATCGCAGTTGCGGGCCTTGTCCTCTGGGCGGTTTCACTTGGCATCTGGGGTGGAGAGGTTTTTGGCTCAGGCTGGATCGTCGTGTTGCTGGTGTTTGCTTGTGCGGTGATGATGCCGTTGAGTTTGGGTTTGGTGCCTGGCGACTCTGGTGGGCTTGGGCTGCGATTGGCGATGCTCGTTGGGGTGGGTGCGATCATAGCCTCCTTCCTTTGTGATGTGGGAGTCCTGGCTGCGCTGCTGGTCGTGCCTTGGTTGGGAATCTGCGCTTGGCTGGCCGGGAGTGTGTTTCTTCGTTGGCTGCGGTTTGGGGTGCCTTCAACCACCGTGCTTGCATTGGATTCTGCCCGGGTGTTTCCCTTGGTGGGGGCTGCGTGGCTACTGGCCAACCGGGCGGGCTGGATGCCTTTTGGATTTGATGCATTGATTGTGTTACTGACGGCGGCGCACTTTCATCATGCGGGTTTTACCCTGCCGCTGTTGGCTGGAAGGGTTGCGATGGCGCTGCCGGGACGCTGGGCAGTGGGAACATGCATGGGGGTTCTGGCCGGAGTTCCATCGGTCGCTTTTGGGATTACGGCGACTCACTTCAGGGTAATTCCTTGGTTGGAGCCGCTAGCGGTGACGTTGGTTGCGTCAGGAAGTGTGAGTGTGGCAGTCTTGCAGTTGAAGTTGGCCGCGATGCGCGGCTACTCCTGTCGGGTGCAAATGTTTTGGGTGCTGTCCTCTGTTTGTCATTTGGCAGCGATGTTGCTAGCCTTGGGGTTCGGCCTGCGCAGTTGGTTTCCGGCTTTTGCGCTCCCGATGCCGCAGATGTGGGCGATCCACGGTAGCCTGAATGCGTTTGGTTTCGGATTGGCAGGCATACTGGGGTGGATCAGTGCTGCTCAGCCAGATTCAAAATCTCACGAATACGAGTAGATCGGTTGAACCTCGGCTTGCGCGCGTCGGCCGATTGTCGGAAACTGCGGCATGGTAGATGAGACGACGGTTCGTGTTGATGAACTGCTTGCTGCGGTGACGGGATGTGCACCGCACGAGGCAGCAGATCTTTTGGAGAAGGAAGATCCCGCACTCGCGGTGGCCGTATTGCAAGGATTAAACCCAATGGTGGCGCAGCAGGCGCTGGATGAATTGGAGGAAGATCATCGCTCCGCCATTTTAGCGGCGGCGGCTCCTGAGACGTCGGCACAGTGGCGGCGTAATCAGGAGTATGAGGAGGATAGCGTGGGCTGGTTGATGGAGCCTCCGGTGGCCGTTTTTCGTCCGACAATGCGGGTGAGGGAAGCCATCGAAGCGCTGCGACGGTTGACGAAAAAGGCCCTGATTACTTATGGTTATGTGACAGATGACTCCAACAATCTGCTCGGCGTGTTGGTGATGCGTGACTTGATGTTGGCACAACCTGAGCAGGCGTTAAGTGAGGTGATGTTGAATCAGGTCTTTTGGCTAAGCCCTGAAATGGAGCTGACGGCAGCGATGAAGACTTGTGTGAACCGACATTACCCGGTGTATCCTGTGTGTGACGCGACTGGGCATTTGCTTGGGTTGGTGCGTGGCAGTACCCTGTTTGAGGCTCGCGCCATTGAGATTTCCGCACAGGCTGGAACGATGGTTGGCTTGGAGAAGGAGGAACGTCTGTCCACGCCGGTGTGGCGAAGTTTGTTGTGGAGGCACCCTTGGCTGCAGGTGAATCTCTTGACGTGCTTCGTCGCTGGAGCGGTGGTGGCTTTCTTCCAGGGAACACTGGATAAAGTCGTTCTCCTTGCGGCCTTCCTGCCTGTGATGTCTGGTCAATCTGGCAATACTGGATGTCAGGCGCTCGCAGTGGCTTTGCGAGGGCTGACTTTGGGTGATCTGAGGCCGGGAGAGGAACGTCGGCTAGTTCTGAAGGAAGCGATCTTGGGCTTGGTGAATGGAGCGCTGGTGGGTGTAACTGCGGGTCTGGGAATGTGGGCCTACGCGACCTACCAGGGGAATGCCAAGGCCGTAATGTTGGGCGTTGTTGTGCTGATATCGATGGTCCTGAGCTGTGTGATCAGCGGCGTGACGGGTGCTTATGTGCCCCTGTTGCTGCGACGCTTTGGGGCTGACCCGGCGACGGCTTCTAGCATCATCCTGACGACGGCGACGGATGTGATGAGTATGGGCATCTTCCTCGGCCTCGCCACTTGGCTGGGGACGTGATCAGTCCTGCCCCCACCACTCCCGCAGTTGGCGCATCTGCTGCTTGTTGGGCTTGGCAATGAGTTCGTGGGGATTCGGGGTCTCGAGAGCGCGTTGCTTGCGCCGTTCGGCAGCGCGCCGGTAGTTCTCCGCAGGCGTCAGGTCTTCGAGAAGCTCTGATACGATTGGGGCACCAATTCGTTGTGGGGCAAAGGCGAGCACGCGGAGATGAATTTCGAGTTCTCCCCGTTTCACCATCACGACATCGCCAATGCGCAATTCCCGAGAGGGTTTAACCGCTTGGCCTTTGACCAGAACGTTACCCTTCGTGCATGCCTGTGTGGCGATACTGCGGGTTTTGAAGATCCGGACGTGATGCAGATACTTGTCTGCGCGTTGGGAGGTCAATGGCTCTGCCATGGTTTTTGAAAATTCAGCCAATCTTGCGGCGACCTTGCAGCGCCTGGAAGAGCGTCAGCTCATCCACATGATCCAATGCGCCTCCGGCCGGCATTCCTTGGGCGAGGCGGGTGACGCTGACGCCTGCTGCGGTGAGTCCTTCGGCTAGGTAGCTAGCGGTGGCTTCTCCCTCCACATCCGATCCGACGGCGAGGATGACTTCCTCTGCCTGAAGGTTCTGGACGCGATCCATGAGTGAATCGATGCGGAGGTCCTCCGGCGTGACATTGTCGAGCGGCGAAAGTTTACCACCCAGAACATGATACATGCCTTGGAAGGCCCCGGATCGCTCAAGACGAAGCACGTCGGCGGCTTGCTCGACGACGCAGATGACTCTGGCATTGCGTTTCTCATTGGTGCAGAGCAGGCAGGGCTCATTCTTTTCGATGAAGAAGCCGCAGTCGTCGCAGGCACGGACGGTATCATGCAGGAGCGCCAGTGTTTGCGCTAAAGGGTCGACTCTCAGCGGGCCGACTTGCATTAGCCACAGGGCAAGTCGCTCCGCACTGCGGGGGCCAAGCCCAGGCAGGGATTTCAATTGCGCAATGAGGCGCTGGATGGGCGGTGGGTAGTCGAGCGCGGCCATGGCTGGGCTTGATTCAGGCGGGCATTAATAGACGCACATGGCGGGCTCCACCTTTGCCTTCTGCGGATGACGTTCCGTCTTTGATTCCTGCTTCGACACGTTCGATGAAGTACTTCAGGGGCACATCATCTCGGCCATCAATTTTGGCTTTGGCGAAGTGATCGAGCGCTGCTTTGTAATCGCCCTTTCGGAGTTGGATGACTCCCTGCCAAAAGGCGTCTCGGGCCTTGGACTCTGCCTCGCTAAGGCTGCCATGCTCCGCCAAAAGCTCGTAGATTTCGCTGACAGGATGGAGTCGGGGGGTGAAGACCATCTCCATGGGGCGAACTTCCATTTGGTCCTTCACCAATGAATAGGTGCGGGTGCTGATGAGGAGATGACTGCCATACACCGTATTCACCGCGCAGAGACGATCGCCGAAATCTAACGCTTCACCCACGGCGCTGAAGAACTGAAACTCGCTAAAACCAAATAGACCGCAGCTCATTTCGCCAGTGCTGATGGAGGCGCCGAAGATCGGCTTTTTGTGCCAAATTTCCTCCATCTCTTGGGCCAGGTTTACAAGGCGTTTGCGCAGTTCTAAGGCGACGCTACAGGCGAGTTTTGCATGACTCTCATTGCGTAGCGGGTAGCCGAACAGGACCCGCACGCGCTGAACGTTGCAAGCGTCAAGGTAGGCACCTTTGGAGACAAGGAATTCAGCGACGACCTTTAAGAAGCTGGAGCTAAACTTTTCCAGATCGGCGGGATCCATCTCACGCGCGAGATCGGAATGATTGAGAACACGACAACTGAGGATGGTGACCTCACGACGCTCAGTCAGCTTGCTCAGATCTTTCTCCTCCATCAAGGACTCGAAGCTATCGGAGGAGAGGCGACCAACCAGATGGTGTCTCATGCGATGGCGACGCAGTGCGCGATCAGTGCCGCCAGCAACAATTCCAAGCAATCCTGCGCCCAAAATCGCTGCGCTGCCTGAAAATGGTTCAAAAAGAACGCCATTGAAGGCCAGCACGGGTGACAGAGTGAGTGTCAGAAAAACGGCACCAAGGATGAAGCCGAATTTGCGAGATTGCATTGGCAGTTCCACGCAGATCCATGCGGTGACGAAGGCCAGCAAGGTGTAGTAGCCGTATTGCAGAGGCAAAAATGGTCGCATTCCTGCCTGCGGAAGGTGGAGGGTGGATTCGTAAACGCCGCGCAACCATTCAGCGACCTTTCCAAACATACCGAAGTGATGCAGTGCCAGCAACGGCACACAGACCAGGACTCCGATCATTAAGGCTGCGGCCCGATTACGCGACATGGGGGGATTCAGTGGGGGATGAGATTGAAGAGTCCGCTGCGGGTGAGGGGGGAGTTCGATACGTGTTTACCACAAGATCGCTCAGGTATTTCTCAGGATTCTCCGCAGCATCATGGTCGATCACGAAACGCGTCTGATTCGTGTTACGCGATGCGAGACGCAAACCAAAGGGGAAGTCTTTAAATAGCCGCTGGCAGACGGCTTCCACGGTGCTTCCCTCCCTCTGCGCACGGTCCACAAGGCTGCGGATGGCGGGTGGTTCAAAGGCCAGCTCAATGTTGTGCTCTTCCTGAAAACGGGCTGCAAATTGGCGCACCTCTGCGGCCCGTACATCAGACTCCCAGGTCGCGGCCTCTGCGCGGCATTGCTCCAGAGTGGTTGTTGGGGATTTGACCAAAGTGTCGTTGATCGTCAATTGAGGGAGCCCAAGGCTGGGAAGCTCAAACTTGAATTCGCGCAGGACTTTTTCCCAAACAGTAACCAGTCCCCGTGCGCCAGTCTTTTCTTCGGCGGCACGCTCGGCGACGATATGCAGGGCACTGTCTTCAAACACTGCGCGCACACCATAGGCGGCGAATTCGCGCTCGTATTGGCGGATGAGGCTGCCCTCAGATTTCTTCATGATCTCAAAAAGATCGTCGGCGGAGAGTGGATCGCACACGACGCGTGCGGGGAGTCGGCCGATAAATTCGGCCTCAAATCCATAGTCGATGAAGTCTTTGGTCTGTGCATCGTGGAGCTTGTTTTCAGGTATCCCCGCCTGCTCTTTTCCTGAGGTTGTAAAACCGATGGAATTCTTCGCCGTGCGGCGGTCGATGATCTTTTCAAGCCCAGAAAACGCGCCACTTACGATGAACAGGATGTTGCGGGTATTGATGACCTCTTTGCCAGTGCGACCGCGTCGTGTGTCGAACATCATCTGCATCTGGGAGCGGAAATCGTTCGATGCGTAGAGTGGAACCTCCGTCTCCTCCATCAGCTTCAGCAACGCCGTCTGGACCCCTCGACCACTGACATCGCGTCCCATGCGTTCGCCACCACCGCCGGCGAGTTTATCCACTTCATCCAGGTAGATGATGCCGTGTTCTGCTAGTTCGAT
>CAZCAL010000053.1:12341-13952 GCA_964496625.1 uncultured Verrucomicrobiaceae bacterium
ATCTGCCTTCGCAAAGGGTACGCCGATAAGGTCTGCAATATGTTTGACGAGGTAGGTCTTCCCAACGCCCGTGGGGCCGACGATGAGGACGTTCTGTTTGGAGAACTCTAGCACGGGGCCTCCAGGGCCAGATTTGTTTTGCTCGCGCAGCATCCTGGCGTGGTTGTAGTGATCGCACACGGCCGTGGCCAGGACTTTCTTTGCCTCGTCCTGACGGATCACGAAGCGGTCCAGATGGGCTTTGATCTCTGCGGGTTTGTAGTGAAACTGGAAGGAGCGATCAAGCTCATCACTTTCGTCGACAGGTGGTTCCTCCGGCGAACCATCAGAGTCTGGCGAGGACCCGCCCAGGGAGGGGTCGATACGCGTGAACAGAACCTGCCCACCGAGGCTGTTCTTGATAAAGTCCTCCAGCTTGCGGGTGATTTCCTCCGGCGTCCCAGGGGGCAGCGGCGGGGTAGGGGGCTCGTTCGGGGTATCACTCATGAAAAATTGGGGGTCGTTCTAATGTCCAACACACCCAGCGTTATGACAAGCGGGGAGATGGGGGCAAAAAGGGGTTGATTTTTGGCTCCCAGGACTCGCCTGCGAGCTTAGAAAGCGAATCCGAAGGTGATGTGGAGGGCTCCGCTCGGTTCTCCTTCGCGTCGGTCGGGATTGTAACCGTAGTCGATTCGGAGCGGGCCAACGGGTAGCTTATACCGCAGGCCTGCTCCGACTGCGTAGCTGAGATCGGAGGGGAAGGCAGTGGGATTGTCATCGTCGCGGGACAAATTGCCTGCGTCAGCGAAGATGGCGAACTCCAGATTGCTGATGATCTCATAAGAAAGCTCGGCATTAAAGACCTGCGCCAGTGTGCCACCGAGTGGAGTGCCAGATTTGGAGCGCAGTCCCATTTCGCGCTCGGGAAAGCTGCGCACCGTCGTGGCACCGCCATTAAAAATTCGTAGATCGATTGGGAGCGACTCGACACCATCGCTGGTCTGAATCGCAGAGGTTCGCGCACTGACGGCAGCGCGAAGCTTTTTGGTGATCGGTTGGTAGTAAGCTGTGTTGATCTCGCTCCGCAAAAAAGCCACGCCACTGCCGCCGACGTCCTGGGCGGCGACGATGCTACCCGAAGCGAGCCATCCCTTGGTTGGGGAAACGGGATTATTGCGGTAGTCGAAGTTCACCGAGGTTCCCAGTGAGACGATGCGGTAGTCGTCAGGACCCAATTCTTGCAGGTTCAAAACAGCGCTCTCTGAGACATTGAGCGATACCTCGCTGAACAGGCTGGTCGTGATGTGTGCATTCCATTGGCGGGATAATCGAGTCCTGAGCGCGACGCTGCGTCGATCGTAATCGAAGAAGGTAAACGTCTGTGCGGAAAGATCGACATCCAGTGAAAATGCAGAGTTTAAGAATGCGGGGTCCACCCATTTGATGCCAGAGTCGATACCCCGCCCATTCATTTCTGCCTTCAGACGTAGCGCATCCCCTGTGTCCCAAAGATTGGCGTGTCGCCACTCTGCGCCGACCACGTATCCTTGGAAGGTCTGAAAGCCGTCGCGCCAATAGTCATAAATCGAAAGGCCACCTTCGCCTTCGATGGTCTTGATGCCCCAGCGA
>CAZCAL010000053.1:13962-16152 GCA_964496625.1 uncultured Verrucomicrobiaceae bacterium
AAGGTCTGAAAGCCGCCAGAGAGCCCGAGCCTGCGCCGAGGCCCTTCTGTGCCAGTGATCTCCAAGTCGAGCTGATCATTCCCGATTGCATGAGGAGTAACGTCGAGTCGGTTGAACATCTCCGTGCCGAGCAGACTGCGATTCATCAGGGCGATATTGGGGGGAATGTAGGTTTTGCCAACGATGGGCTTGAAAGCAGCGTGAATGAGACGTTGCGCTCCGTGCGAAAGTGCCGAAGAAACATTGATCGATGCGACACGATGCTTGTTCCCAGGGGCGACGGTGAGGTCGATATTGATTTGGCCCGCATTTGCAGGGCTGGGGATCACCTTTGGCTCGACCTTCGCTGCGAAGTAGCCTTGCTCCTGGTAAAGGCTTGCCATGGACGCGCTGAGTGTATCGACTTCAACTTCATTGAAGGGTTCGTTTTGCAGGGCTTTGACGAGCAGTTTTGCCTCTGCTTCACGATTCAATAGATCGCCAGACAGGGAGATGTCACCGACTGAGTAGCGCTGCCCTTTGGTCATTTTGATAGTGACGTCGATGACTCCAGCTGCCTGATCGATCTCAAGAACCGGGGCATCGACTGCGGCGTCAAGGTATCCAAGGGACATCAGGTAGCGCTGCACAAGTCCAGTGCCTGCCTCCAGATCTGCCTCTACGGCGGGCGTAGGGTCGCCGGTTTCGCCACTGCGTTCGTGGGTTGGGCGCAGCAGGTATTTCGTCAGTGCGTCTTTATCATCGCCTTCATCGGAGCCTTCGAAAGTAAGCGTGCCGATATGGAAAAGCGGGCCTTCGGTCACCTCCAAGACAGCGTGTCTATCTTCGATCCTCCATGTCACCGTCGCTTTGCGGTAGCCAGATTGCCAGTAACGTTGGTTCACGAAGTAGGCCATGTCATCTGCCAGCGGCGGTGACATTTCGGTATCATTTGCCAGTGCCAGTTGCTGGGTCACGATCTGCTGGACATCGTCGCGCATCGGATCACTGACGCCTTGTGGATGCACCACTAAGCCATGCGCCTCAATCGTCCATGGACCGGGGGCTTCCTTCGCGATGACCGAGCATACGAGGGAAAAAAAGAAGAGCGGAATGAAAACAAGAGCACGCATTAGCGGAACCGAATCAAATAATAGAGCAGCCCGCGAAATCCACCGTCTTCGCTGACAGTGCCCACGGCCTGAACCTTCGGGTTAATCTCGTAAATCGCGGTGAGACTCCGCCGCGTGGAGCCAGCGTTGAGGAGGGAGAAGTTGAAGCTGAGCTTGGGTGATTCTTCGTCATACTGAGATTTGCCCTTCTTGTTGAAAAGCTTTCGATACATCTTGGTGACCAGCAAAAAGGCGGCACGATTTGCGGCGACTCCTTCGCCAGATGCCAGATCTCCAGCCGTTGCCCCAGTGGCGAGCAGTGTGGCGATGTCACCTTCAGACAGCGGGGGGCTAGAGGTGAAGCGCACGACCGGGTCGAGCGCTGGGCCTGTGGCGAACAGGGCGACGCGATAGTTGTTCACTACGGAATCACCCTCGAAGTCCAGTTGTGGCTCAAACGGTTTGTCTTTGCTGAAGAGGATCTCCCCGCGAGAAAAAATCATCCGACTGAAGGGGAGGCGCAGTCGGGTATCTTTGAAGGACATCTTACCTTCCAGTTCGGGGGCTGCACCGGTGCCTCTGGCGTGCAGATCGATTTCGACGCCGCCATTGAGGACGTTCCCCAAGAGGCGTATCTGGTCTTTGGTCGCCACGGCGATATCAAAGGTCCATTGATCAAAGGGCGGTGGGGCTTTGGCACCATCGCGGGATTTTTTCGCCGCTCGTGGTGGCGGTGGGAGTTGCTCCGGCAAGGACAATGGCAGGAACTCAACTTCTTTAAAGACGCGGCCTCGCACAAGATCGATGTGGCCTGTGACGTCGCCTTTTTTTAACGAGCCCGTGAGGTGAAGATCGGCATTGGCGCGCTGGCTGAGCGCTTCGTCACGCACGAGAAGTGCTTCTTCCGCCATGACATGCACATCAAAACCCGGATCCTTGATCTGGGTGAGATCGACACTTCCATTGGCGCTGATCTTGCCTCCAGCTACCATGGCGGAGAAGTTCTCGATGTTGATCTTTTGCCCCTCAACAGTTAGGAGGGCATTCACGTCTCGCAACTCTGGTGCTCCTGGTGCGGTGGCGAGAATGCGCGATGCCT
>CAZCAL010000054.1:0-16140 GCA_964496625.1 uncultured Verrucomicrobiaceae bacterium
GTCTCCGGCGGGAAATCAGATAACCTTTCGATGATGCCGATCTCTTTCTCTTTGTCCGTCTCATCGGTGAAGCGGAGGGAGATGAACTGATCTCCGTAGCTGATGGGAAAGAGGCGCACTGCGGTCACACCTTCATAGGTGCGGTCGCCAGTGATGGTGCACCTCAGCACGCCGTGTTCCCCGCGTTGCAATGCCGTGCCCTCTGGCACGAGTCGACGAACACCAGTAGGATTGGCGGGAAGCGGAAGTGGGATGATGTTGGATTGTATGGTGCTCATGGGAGGTGGGGTCACGCGGCTTCGAGCCTTGTTAGTTCGGTTTGGATTTTGACGAGCTTTGCGTAGATGCCGTCCTGGACCATGAGGTCTTCATGGGAGCCGCTCTCAGCCACGCGCCCGTCATCCATCACATAGATAATGTCGGAGTTCTTGAGCGTCGAAAGACGGTGAGCAATGGCGATGGTGGTGCGCCCCTTGCAGGCGTGGGCAAGTGCGCGCTGAATTTCTTGCTCGCTCTCGGTATCGACGGCGGAGGTGGCTTCATCCATGATCAAGATGGCAGGATCAGTCAGCAGGGCGCGGGCGATGCTCATGCGCTGCTTTTCGCCGCCGGAGAGCCCTGCGCCGTTTTCGCCCAGCTTTGTGTCGTAGCCGGCGACCTTCTTGGCGATGAAGTCATGGGCATTGGCGGCACGCGCCGCCTGGATGATGCTCATGGGGGCAGCATCTGGCTTTCCGTAGGCGATGTTTTCTGCGATGGACGCGCGGAACATGAAGGGCTCCTGCAAGACAAGCCCGATGTTTTCCCGCAAAGCATCCGTGCCGAGTGCGCGCACGTCTTCTCCATCAATCAGGACGTGACCTTCTTGTGGATCATAGAAACGGCAAATGAGGTTCACGAGCGTGGTCTTGCCAGAGCCGCTTTTGCCGACAATCCCGACGAATTGTCCGGGCTCAATCGTTAGGCTGACGTTCTTCAGCACGGGGGTGTAGGGATCGTAGCCAAAGGTCACATCGCGCAGTTCGACCCGCCCTTGTACGTTTGCCAGATGCCGACTCTCACTGGGCTCATCGAGTTGACTGGTGGAATCCAGAATTTCAAAAACTCGCTGCCCTGCGGCGACGAAACCAGTCAGCCAACTCGAGAACATGCTGAGCGCCTGCACGGGGCTGTAAAACATGCCAAGCAGGGCAAAAAACGCCATCAGTGTCCCGAGCGAAATTTTGTCCGCCAGCACATCGCGTCCGCCCGCATTCCAGACGATGAGACCGCCCAGTCCAAAGATGAAGCCCATCATGGGATTGAAGGTGGCCGCGCTCATCTCCAGCGAGCGCTTGGAGTTTTGCACATAGCCAGCAGCCTTGGCAAAGCGGCTCTTCTCGCGTTCTTCTTGTCCAAAGGCCTTCACCAAACGAATGCCTTGCAGCAGCCCTGTGAGCGACTGCGCCATCTTACTCTGGCTATCCCAGACGCGGTAATAGCGCGGGTAGATGACTTTCCAATAGACGGCGGTGCCGATCAAAACAAAGGGGATCGGAATCATCACCCACAGTGCGAGGTGCCAGTTCATCACGAACAAGGTGGTGCCGATGCCGAGGACAAGCAGCACATTCAGCAGAAAGCCCTGGGCCATTTGGCTGACGAAGCCTTGGAAATAATCGACGTCATTCAGCACGCGGCTCATGAGGCTGCCCGCGCTGTGGCGATTGTAGTAATCAACGTTGAGCCCAAGGAGCTTCGACTGCACACGCTCGCGCAATTCCTTGGTGATGCGGGTGCCGACGAAACTGCTGGTGCGGCCAATGATGACGTTCAGGAGCATGCGGCCAGCGCTGGCAGCCACGAGGCCGCCGAGAATCCACGGCAACCAGCCGATGTTCGTGTGTGGGATGATGACTTCATCCACCAATTTACGCGTCAATAGTGGTGGAACCAGGTCAAGGCAAACACCACCCACCATCACTCCGAGTAGCAGCAGGATGGAACTCCAGTAGGGCCGCATCAGCATAAAGGTGCGCTTAAAGATGCCACCCTTTTGGGCGCACCGTGGGCAGGGGGCCTTGGCTGCAGGTAGCGGTAGATCGCACTCGCTGCAGACCGTTTCGCTGCGACTACGGAGTGCCTCAGGCTGGAATTTTTCCCCTGCCAAGAGTCGCCGAATTTGCGCGACTCCACGGCCATGCATCTCGCGCAGGCCGTTGCTGAGACGGATCACCTCGGTGTAGATGCCGTCCATGCGCAGTTGCACAAACGCGCTGCCGACGGTTTGCAGGAGGCGAACTTTGTCTGCATCTGCGAGTGGAAAGGTCGCCGCAGGTTGGGGTTCGCCCTCATCGAAGACGAAAATCTCTTCTGCGGTGACGACCAGCCACCCCTCGCGCGGGGTGCCGTCGTGATTCACATCAGTCGGCATGGAAAACAGTACTTCGTCCGGGTGCAATCCTGCCTGTTCTGCTGCGGTGGCGAGCGTATCAGGGAGTTGTTGGATCAGGGGTTCTGCGGCGGGAGGGGACTCAATCTTCACGCGAGCCTCTGACAACCCTTTGCCCGGAGCGTTGCATCGTTACAAGAAAGGGGTCCGCGTGTAACGAGGGTGCTTGCTCAGGCGTATTGACCTGGATGCTGCTGCGACGTCTTCTCTTATTCCAACTGCTCGCCTTGAACGGCTGTGATCAACCCTCGCGGCATGCCAGCGCGCCGCTGGATTGGACTTTGACGACAGCGCCATTGTCTGGGGAGTGGGTGGACGCGGAGATGGAGGGCACTGGGGCAGTCGGATTGCACGATGCTGTCATTGCCTTAGCCACTGGGAGGCCGATGACAGGCATTCGTTTTGATGGTTGGGATGGCGCGGGACTGCCGCTGCTAGACTATGCGGTCAGCTACGAAACGCGCCGCGTGGCTGGCAGAGATTTCTTTGGCACGTTGACCTTTCCCGTTGGTTCGCTGGACCGTTGTGTCTCGCTCGTGATCGGTGGCTGGGGTGGTGCGGTGGTGGGGATCTCAAGCATTGACGATGCTGACGCTGGTGGAAACGAGACGCGCAGTGAGCAGGTCTTTCAAGACGGTCAATGGTATCGAGTGCGGATTGAAGTCCGATCTGACGATATTCGCGCCTTCATCGACGACCGCATCGTGGTCAACGTCAATATCAAAGGCAGACGGCTGGGCCTGCGCGCGGGGGAGATCCAAAAGTGCGCCCCGTTTGGCTTCGCGAGCTATGCCACGGAAGGGGAGGTCCGGAAGGTGCGGGTCGAGAGATTGCGAGACTGAGCTGCCTCCGACCTTGCAAGAGGGCTGATTCGTTGCACTTTGAGGGCTATCGTTATGCCAAAAAAATCAGCCACTGCCAAACCGAAGTCCGTTCTGCACCGCAAACATTCTGCCGCCGTCGTCGATGGCACAGAGCGCGCAGCCAGTCGCGCCATGCTTCACGCCGTCGGTTTTAAGCGAGAGGACTTTAAGAAGAACAAGATCGGCATCGCCAGCACCTGGAGCATGGTCACGCCGTGCAACATGCACATCGACCGCCTCGCCGCCGAAGCTGCGAAAGGTGTGGATGCCTCTGGTGGTAAGAGTGTTATCTTCAACACCATCACAATCTCCGACGGTATCTCAATGGGCACTGAAGGGATGAAATATTCGCTCGTATCGCGTGAGGTCATTGCGGACTCCATCGAGACGGTCGTGGGATGCGAAGGTATGGATGGCTACGTGGCTATTGGTGGTTGTGATAAAAACATGCCGGGTTGCATCATGGCCATGGGGCGCATGAATCGTCCGAGCGTCTTCGTCTATGGCGGCACCATTCTGCCAGGTTGTGTGGGGCCAGAAAAGAAGGATGCCGATATCGTCACCGTCTTTGAGGCAGTGGGTAAGCACGCGAACTGCCAAATCACCGACAAGGAACTCATCGATATCGAAGAGCACTCCATCCCTGGTGAGGGCTCCTGTGGCGGCATGTACACCGCGAACACCATGGCTAGTGCCATTGAGGCACTTGGTATGTCCTTGCCTAACAGTGGTGCACAGTCGGCGGTATCCAACGAGAAGATGATGGACTGCTTTGATGCCGGGGCAGCGGTGATGAACATGATCAAACGCGGTATCTCGCCACGCGACATCATGACGAAGGAAGCATTTGAAAATGCCATCACGCTCATCATTACACTTGGTGGTTCCACCAACGCCGTGCTGCATCTGATCGCCGCAGCGCACAGCACAGGGATCAAGTTGGGCATTGAAGACTTCGTACGCATTGGTAAGAAGACGCCAGTGCTCGCGGACCTGCGCCCAAGTGGCAAATACTTCATGAACGACTTGGTGAAAATCGGTGGCACCGTGCCGTTGATGCGCATGCTCATCGCGGAAGGCCTCATGAACGGCGACTGCCTCACCGTCACTGGGAAGACGATGAAGGAGAACATGAAGAACTCCAAGATTGTCTGGCCGAAGAACCAGCAGATCGTGCGCCCAATCAGTGACCCGATCAAAAAAGATAGCCACCTCGTGATCTTCAAAGGCAATCTCTGTCCTGACGGTGCCGTTGGCAAGATCAGTGGCAAGGAAGGCCTCAAATTCGCAGGTAAAGCCATCGTGTTTGAATCGGAGGAAACCGCGCTGCAAGCCATCCTTAATGACAAAGTTAAGAAGGGCCACGTCATTGTGGTGCGCATGGAAGGACCGAAGGGTGGCCCTGGAATGCGCGAAATGCTTTCACCGACCTCTGCCATCATGGGCAAGGGACTCGGCAAGGACGTCGCCTTTATCACGGATGGTCGCTTCAGTGGCGGCAGCCACGGATTCGTCGTCGGCCACGTCACCCCAGAGGCTTTTGTCGGTGGCCCCATCGCGGTCATCAAAAATGGAGATCCAATCACCATCGATGCTGAAAAACGCAGCATCACGCTAGGCATTCCCGCCAAAGATCTCAAAGATCGTCTCGCGAAGTGGAAGCAGCCGAAACCCCGCTACACGCGTGGCGTTCTGGCGAAGTATGCAAAGCTGACCAGCGATGCAAGCCACGGGGCAGTGACGGATTTGGGGCTGTAAGACAGCCCGTCCAGGCAGAGCTGCTGCGGCGTGCCTCTCAGAACCTACTGGCACCGGGCACCGACGGGATGTTGGCGAGGAAGTCTTCGCCAGCACCCGTAAAGGCCCCTGCTGTTTTGGTGATCTTCTTCGGCAACAGCACCAGACGACTAGCGATGACGGCCAGGATGAGAAATGCCAAAAGCAACGTTGCTACACCGATCCAGCGGACGGCGTCATCGAGGCCAATCGCGCCTCCGCCTGCGGCGACCAGCAGCGCAGCCAGGAGACAACCCCAGGTCGCCATGAGGATGTTAATGCGCTTTTTGGTGTGTTGTAGGCACAGCCCACATTCCAATTTCATCCGCTTTTGAGCGATGACTGCGGCGATGATATAGACCAGCGGGCTGATGAGAATCAGCGCGTAGTAGGCGGGGTGGTGCCATGCAGAATTGCGTTTTAGGACCTTTGTGGCTGGGGCACCGCACTTAATAGGAGTCTTTTGGGAGGAGGCTCTCTTGTCCCCGCTGGACGATCAAGACGTTTCCGTCCCGGATGATCGATTGATCCCCAGTGGCGGAGGCACAGTCAATCGATGCTTGTGGTGGGGCGTAGGGATTGAATGTGGAAGTAGGGATTGGAGGTGGCGCCGAATCTTGCATTGCTGTTAGTAAAAAGATTTAAGCCCCCGTCAAGCAATGAGTCAAAATCGGTTTGCCTGAATCACATCGGCGGCACCGTTGAGATAATTTACCAAGTTCAGCGTCGCCCGCATGGCCTGGCGGGGCACACTTTCATACGTCCGCGAACCAATGTGTGGAGTGATGAGAGCCTTGGGGTGCTTCAGCAACGGGTGATCTGCGGGTGGCGGCTCTTCGTCGAGAACATCAGTGGCGTAGCCACCCAGCGTGCCGGAATTTAAGGCGTCGATCACGTCTGGCATGTTTGCCAGTTCGGCGCGGGACGTGTTGACGATGATCAGGTCCTTCCGCGCAAGCGCGATGCGATCCACATTGACCAGATGACGAGTGCTGTCGCTCAAGTTTGCGTGGAGGGACAGCACATCGATCTCTGACATCATCGTCTCGATCTGTTCATGCCGAACGACGCCATTCTCGGTGGCGAAGGCCTCTGGCCAGTAAGGGTCTAGCGCGTGAACCTTCATGCCGAAGGCGATTGCACGCTTTGCGACCTCTTGGCCAATGCGGCCAAGCCCGACGATACCCATCGTTTTGTTCCAGATCTCGTGTCCAGTGACGCGCTTCCACTGGCCGTCACGCACGGAATTGGCTGAATCGACTAAATTGCGAACCATGGCCAAAAGGAGGCAGAAGGTGTGCTCGGCGACGGTGGTGTGGTTCACGCCTGGGGTGAAGAGGACGGGAAGTTTACGCGCAGTGCATTCGGCAACGTCAATTTTGTCCAGACCGATGCCGTATTTGCTGATCACCCGCAGGCGAGGCAGGGCCTTGTCTAGCACCGCTTTCGTGATTTCGTCATCGCCACAGAGGAAGGCGTCGAAATCGCCCGCTAGCTCTAGCATCCGGCTTTCTGGCAGGGGACCGCGTTCACGGTGGAACGTGTAGCCTTGTCCCTCGATGAGGGCATGATGGTCGCCAGGGGTGTCTTGGTAGCTGGTGGTGGTGAGAAGGATTTTCATGAGCTTGCGTATTGCGCCGCTTGGGGCATTCTGCTGGAGCATGAGCCAAACTGAGACAGAGCGCAACCTCGGCACGCAACCACTTGAGACCATTATGAATGAATGGGCTCTGGGGAATCACGATTTAGTGGCCGCCTGTGAGGAACCCCTGACCCACAAAGCCGTCCAGCGCGCACGCAAAGGCCGCCGTCTGACGCCCCACATGATGCGGCGCATCGCGGATGCACTGAATCGCGCGGTTCAACTCCAGGGCAAGACCGTGGAGCGTCCGTGGGAGATTTCAGACCTCTTCAATTACCCGCCGCCAAAGCGGACGGTGTAAATCGGCGGCAGCTCCGCACTGAGGCGCTCCCAGCTATCGCCTCCGTTTTCACTGATCCACACAGAGCCCGTCGTGGAGCCAAAGGCGAGTGTTTGGCCGTCGCCGCTGACATCCAGTGCATGGCGATAGACCAAGTGATAGGCGTGCGATTGGGGTAGGCCAGTGCGCAAAGCTTCAAAGGTCCGCCCTCCGTCGCGTGTGCGCATGACGCAGAGCGCTGCATCGACTGGAATCCGCATTTCATCCTTCACTCCTGGCACAAACCACGCCGTTTTGGGATCATGCGGATGCACCGCCACTGCGAACCCAAATTCAGACGGATCAGCATTCAAGAAACGCTCCCAGTTTTTCCCTCCGTCGGTGGACCGAAAGATGCCGTTGTGATGCTGCATCCAGAAGTGATCCGGCGCATCTGGACAGAGGGTGATCCTGTGGGCATCCTGGATGTCCGGGTCTTCCTGTTGCCCTGGCGGCATAAAGTCGGCGACAATGCCTGTAGTGTCATTTGCCCATGTGGTGCCGCTATCTCTGGTTTCCCACACTCCACCGCAGGAGACGGCGATGGTGACATGCGCAGGATCACGGGGATCGACGCAAATGCTGTGAATGCCTGGCCAATCCGCCCCGCCGCCAAACCATTTGGCGCGACGCGGTTCATTCCACAGGCTTTCCACCAGTGCCCATGACTTTCCGTTATCGGTGGACTTGAAGAGCCCGCCTGGAATGGTGCCGCACCAGAGCAATCCAGGTTCCGATGCACCCCCTGCCTCCAGCGCCCAAACTTTTTTCAGCGACCAAGGGATCGGCTGTTGGCTCATTGGGCAGATTGTATCCGGCACGTCGTCTGGCTTAACAGGGTAGGTCGGGCAGGCCTGCTCTTCCCATGTGGTGCCGCCATCGAGTGAGGCGTGCATCTTCGTTCCGAAGTGACCATGATCCACTGCTGCATGCAACATACCGTTGCGGGGATCTCGCAGCAGCATCGGGATCGGAATGCCAAGAAACGAAGTTCGGCTAATCGTCCAGCCATCGGGGCCGCGCTGTGCTTCGAATAATCCTTTGCGAGTTCCAAAAAAGAGTGTGCTGCTCATTGTTATCCTCCAGAGAGTGCCTGCATGACGAAGATCTCCGATTCAGGCTGCGTCGGGTCTGTGAGATGGCGACGGTCTTTGATAGCGATGCCGTCCAGAAAAATGACCACATGCTGGCGGACCGCCCCTTGGTCATCGACCAGATAGCCCTTCAATGTTGGCACTTGGTCAAAGACCGTTGCCAATACCTCCGCCACCGTGTTGCCAGGGGCTTCGCAGCGTACGGCGGTCGTCTGGCGAGAAAGGTTTGGCGTGAATTCGACGGTGGCCATCGGCGGTGATCTAGTTGCCGCCGCCTGCTCCAGGGAGTCCAGGCATCGCCATTTCTGTATAGTCGGCAGGCAGCTCAAACGTGGAGTCGGGAAGGTCTTCTTCCTTAGCTGAGACGAGTTGTGTAGTGGACGTCTGCCCCATCATTTTTGATTCCGTTTTGATCACCATGCCGGGGATCTCGCCTGCCTTTGGCATGCTTGCGGCCATGGCTGGGCTGACGGCTTTGGTCATCTTTTCTTGGGCAGCTAGGATGTCTTTGAAGTTAGGAAAATTGGGTGCCAGCCAAAGCTTGATTTCACCCATCGGAGCCTTCCATGTATAGACATCACAATCCCATTCACCAATCTTTTCCTTCTGGCCAGTTGCGACTAGTTTTTGGTCAGCAGGCGTTGATCCCCCTCCGCCGAATTTCGACGCCATCTCGCCGATGGCCTTCAGCTTGGCTGCATCCAGGACCATCACCTTCTTTTGGGCATGAAGGGCCATCTTTGCGCCTCCGTTGTCACCACCCATGATCATGGACATCTCCTTGTTTGCATCCATGCGGGCGAGGTTGCCCTTCAGACTGATCGTCGTGGTGATCTCTCGGCCCGCCGCGGTTCCCTTGGATACGATGACCCAGTCCGCGATGACAGACTGTGCAAAAAACAAACCGACTGCGGAAGCGAGGATGAAGGCTTTCATGGTCCGTGAATTACCCCGATAATCGTCCCCCCGTCAATGACGATCCGACGTGGTACGGTCTCCAAAAATATCCAGTTCCAACTGATCCTCGCGTCCCAAACTCCGTGCATCCCACCCTCGCGCCCTCAGCTCAGCGCCGAATTCCTGCACAAAGCCATGCACCAGATAGGTGCGGCGTGGCTTGACTGTTTCGACGGTCTCCAGTAGCTCGGGATAATCTGCGTGATCGCTCAGGGGGATGAGTTCATCGACGCGATACTGATACTTTGCACGAGCGTCCAAAGCCCATCCAGTGACCATCGCTTTGCGGGTTGGAAGGGCGGTCAGTTCAGGGGTTCGCGAGACATGGGGCGGAAAGACCAGTGCGTGCCCAGTGGCCAGATGGGCAGCAAAGTCCTTGATTGGCGGTAAAGGTCCCATGTGCGGCGCAATGATTTTTGTCATCGCGATGACGGACTCATGCGCCATGACGGGCACATTCGTTCCATGAAGCGCGCCAAGGATCTCCTGCGCCTTCCCGAGAGAATACCCTAGCAGCAGCGGGATTTTTTGTGCTGCCAGGGTCTCAACCACGAAGGCTTGGATCTGGGTGATGACGGACTCGCGCGAGGGGAACCGATAGTGAGGCCGACCAAAGGTAGTCTCCATGATCAGCACATCGGCGGATTGGAGTTCGCAACGCTCCGCACTGAGACCTTGGCTGAGTTTGTAGTCGCCAGTGTAAAGCAGGGTGGCACCGTTCGATCTGCGGGTCAGATGCAGCATCGCAGATCCAGCGATGTGACCAGCCGGCAGCAGTCGCATCTCCCATTCACCCCAAGGCTGTGGCTCGCGCAGTGGCAAGCGATGAAACAGGGTCTTTTTGCCGATCTTATAACGAGTGCGCATGATGGCCTCCGTCAGGGCCGTGCAATAGATGTGTCGGTGCCGCCCGACGTGGTCGCTGTGCGCATGGGACACAAAAGCGTGCTCCACGGCAAAGGGTGGATCTAGCCACAGATCCGCCTCAGGCAAATGAATGCCCCGAGGGTGAGTCACGGAGATGAGCGGTGGCGCTGCGATGCAGGATGGTGGGGGCGGACGCGTGACCTGTCAAAGCCCCTGTAGCTGGCCTCTGTGAGGCTGGTGTGGATGAGCGGCGTTCGGTCAAGCCAATAGCCGATGTGCCTCCCGCAGTAGCTCCTCGGTGGTGTCCCAGTCAATGCAGGCATCCGTGATGGATTGCCCGCGGACGAGCTGATCCAGGGGTTGGGGGAATTTTTGGTTTCCGCCGACGAGGTTGCTCTCCAGCATGGCACCGATGATGGACTTCTCCCCAGCAACCCGCTGACGAACGATCTCGCGAAACACATTTGGCATCCGGTTGTGATTCTTCGCGCAGTTGCCGTGGCTGGCATCGATCATGATGGAGGGCTTCAGCTTTGCCGCCTCCAGTGCGTCGCGAGTCTCTGCTACGTTGTCGGCTCCGTAATTTGGGCCGTCTTCGCCACCGCGAAGGATAATGTGGCAGTAGGGATTCCCACAAGTCGTCACCGCGGAGGCGATGCCATCATCACTCACGCCAAGGAAAGTCTGCGGCTGCGTGGCTGCTTTGATGGCATTCACCGCAGGTTGCACATGGCCATAAGTTCCATTTTTGAAGCCCAGCGGCATCGAAAGGCCAGAGGCCATTTGGCGATGCGTCTGGCTCTCTGTTGTGCGCGCACCGATGGCGGCCCATGAAATAAGATCGGCAATGTATTGCGGTGTGATTGGGTCGAGGAACTCTGTGGCGGTGGCGAGATCTAAATCGATGATGTCGCGGAGGATGCGTCGTGCGAGTCGCAGGCCATCAGGGATATTGCAGGTGCCATCAAGATCTGGGTCCATGATCAGCCCCTTCCAGCCAACGGTGGTCCGGGGTTTCTCAAAATAGACGCGCATCACGATGCAGAGCCGATCCTTCAACTCATGCGCCAGCACGGCAAGTTTGCGCGCATATTCCATCCCCGCATCCGTATCGTGGATGGAGCAGGGGCCGACGATCACAAGGAAGCGGTGGTCGTCGCCAAAAAGGATTTCGCGAATTTCTTGGCGGGATTCAGCGATGAAGCTCGACTGCGCAGTGGTTGGCGCGATGTCCGCGCATAACGCCTTTGGCGATGGCAGCGGGTTGTTCGAGGTGATGTGGAGATCGGTGACCTTTTGCATAGCGGGAAGTTATTTTCGGGGGTGGCCATGATGGCGCATCCTGGTGGACTATGCAAAACCTTTGGACAGGTGGCCCAAAGCAGCGCAACCCTTGCGCAATCAAACACCATGAAGGGGGACTATCTACTTATTGATGTCGGCAACGGGCGTACCAAACTTGGTCTGGCCACGAAGGACGGCATTTTGGATCGTCGGGAAATCCCGACGCGCGAGGTTTCGCCGGAGAACATTGAGCGCGCAGCCCACGGCTGGCACTTTCAGCGTCCGGCTCTCTGCAGTGTGGTGCCAAAGGCCGTGCCTGCTTTCCGAACCGTGTATGGCCGCGATTTGCTGGAGTTGCGTTCCGATACCCCAATGGGCATTGGCATTCGTTACCCGCGCCCCGAAACCATCGGGCCAGACAGGCTGGCAAACGCCGTGGCGCTCCTGCACCTTCATGGCGCACCCGGGGTGGTGATCGATTTTGGCACGGCGGTGACCTTTGACGTCTTGTCTGCGGATAAAAACTACATCGGTGGCGTCATCGCGCCTGGGCTTCGCTTGATGACAGACTACCTCCACGAGCGCACCGCTCTTCTTCCCCGAGTGGATCTGCGCGAGCCGGAAACCGCGATTGGGCAGTCCACTGAGGGCGCCATCCTGGCAGGCGCAGCCATCGGTTATCGCGGCATGATTCGAGGGATTCTAGATGCGCTGCATCGTGAGTTGGGCACCGGGGAAGCACTCAAGGTCGTTGCCACCGGTGGTGATGCCGCCTGGATTGTGTCAGGCATGGAGGGCAACATTCCCTCTGATCCCGATCTCACGCTGCACGGGCTGCGGCTTGTAGCGAATTTGAATGGGTAGGGGAGGACGGGGGGCAGATTTGTCCGGCAGTAGGGCTTAGCGGTCTTTCGGTCATTTGGAGTAGTCATTACTCATCTTACCGGTGAAGAATCGATCGATCTCAGTATAAACCTAATGCCGAATAGGTGTGGGTAGAATGGTTGGCTGAGCTCCTGGGAACCTTTGTTGGAAGTGAGGTTTGATGAAGCTATGGGTCTAAAAATATTTCCCTTGCCGGATTTGGATATTTTTGGTTAGATCGCATCGTTGTCGGGAAATTCAGCAGATAATTCAACCACCTTTCTACCCTGTTAACATGAAAACGGCGCGTGCTCTTTCTCTCTCTCTTTGGAGGACTCGTGTGGTCAAGCGGGCGTGGTTGCTGCATGGCTATCTTGTGGCGATGATGATCTTATTCCCTTCCGGTGGAGGGCTGAGGGCGACGGCTCCGGATGGATTCGTCAATGATAGGATCGAGACCACGGTTGATGTTGCTTTGTCTGCACCGCAAGGAACCTCTGGACTGAATGCGGGCACTCAATATCCTCTCGAAGTTGTGGCTACCGTGCGCAGTTGGCAGGTTTACGTTGATCCTGAGACAGGTAATTCCCACTCAGAGCTATCTGGAGAATGGCCATTGGAGGGTGCGTCCGTTCAGTTTGTCGTTGATTGGGGGGCTGGATGGACCAGTGGTGACGTGGCGACGGATAGCACCGGACACTCGACAGGCGCTTTTACGATGGGCAGTTCCGCCGCTGGTGTCCGCGCCATTGTGCAGTATGCTGATCAGGCTGTTGCGGAGGCGGCAATCTCATTCGATGCCCCGTGTGATCCGAACGCCGGGGGCGGCAATTTTGAGAATTCCAGCCCCCCCTCCCCGGTGTGGGCGGTGGTGCGCGGAGAACGATCTATTACGGTTGCAATAAGCACATCAGAGTCACCTTATGGTTTGGCTACAGGTGCCCAGAGTACCGTCACGGCAAATGTGATGTCCACAACATGGGATGTGCTTCAGGCCAGCTACAATGGCGTCCCCGCAGAAGAATACTGTACCGGGAACTATCAGTCTTCACCCGCAATCGGTGCCGTGGTGAACTGGTCTGTAGTCTCTGGAGATGGCACGGTGACAGGGGATTCTTCGACGGGGATCGATGGCGCTGCCAGCGGTCTGTTCGTCATGGGATTTGGTGCATCCAGTCTTTCGGCGCAGGTGAGTTTTGCCGACAGCAATACCGCTAATGCGAGTATCGACTTTACCATTCCCTCGACAGAGGGATCGTCACAAGGAACTACAGGTTGGTATCAGGAGGGCAGCATGGACTGGTGGTCTTTGCAAGAACTGACGGTGAACGGTCCCCAGTACGATCTTTCGCCGGGTGACCAGTGTGCAGTCTCTGGGCGGATCTATCGCCAATCCTGTGAGGTATGGACGGACGGCCTGGGGAACTATAATTATCTGAACGTATCCAGTGACTCGACAGCGGGCATTCAAATTCCTCTTCAAATTGCCCAAGGTGATGGCGTCCTCTCGACTTCGAGTGCGATGGCTGACGACCAAGGATGGTTTACGTTCACCTATACCGCTGGTGCTGAAAGCAGTGATGTGTCGGTGGCAGGCGATTCGGCGGGAGGGAACCCAAGCATCGTCCAATTCACGAACATTTCGGAGGATTGGACGCAGGTTGGGTCTTACACCCAGTATTTCATCGGCCTGACTTCTGATCAGTCTACTTCAGGCGTTGGATTGAATCAATCGCGCGACCTCGTTGCCACGTTGGTGGCGAACGAATACGTGGTGATGGAAAGCAGTCTCAAGGGGCCTGATCAAAGGGTCCACCGGTTGGTCAATACCTACTTTCCAGTCGCTGCTCAGGTTGATTTTTCATTCGCTACCAGTGATGGGACTGTAGCCTATGCATCAGGTTCCACGAACTCGTCTGGAGAGGCGGCAATAGCCGTAACAATGGGGGCGTCCGAGCTTACTATTGAGGCCCGGATGGCAGGCGACCCTGCGTGTATGGCCTCACTCACTTTCACTCCTGCCCCTCTTCAAAAGGTCTGGGTGTTTGACTATCAGGAGGCGACCGTCGGGGTTTCGTTGTCCCCTTCGATAAGCACTCCCTTGGCACCTGGGGAGACGACTACACTCAACGCCCAAGTGACTTATGAGGCCTGGAATGTCTATCACGATGAGGATAACCCCACCCTGACAAAGAGAGAGGTGTACTCCTCAGGAACCGCTGAGGGTGCGACTGTGCTGTTCAGTGTTGCGAGTGGCGAAGGTGGAATATCGGATTACGGTGGACTCACCGATTCCAACGGTGTTCAAACCACCACCTTCACCATGGGGGCAGATGAGATGACTCGTGTGGAAGCTGTGGTAGCCTTCATGGGCGCCACCGCCTTTGGCACGCGCGAGTTCACACTAGCTCAATGGGCGAAGATTGGAGACGATAAACGATTGAATGTGGAATTGACTGCCGCTCCCTCAGGATACGGCGCGACCGCAAACGTTACTCGCACCACCTGGGAGGTATGGAAACGCGGTGGGCAAACGGAGCCCCGCTCCATCCAAACCGGCCCCGCCATCAATGCCGTCGTGGACTTTTCATTTGAACCTGCTGGGGGCACTGCCACGCCTCCGACCAGCTATACAACCGCCAATGGCGATGCTGCCACCACCTATTCAGTCACCGATCCATCTGCCCTACTGGCAACTGCCACTTTTGACGGATTGACAGCGTCAGCGTCACTATCAGTGACTGCAAAAGGGACTGGCTGGATACACCTCAGTGATGGGGATGAACTCTTGCTTAGCCTGAGTGCAGATACTTCTGCTGGTTCCGTACAGGCAACGGTGCAGCAACATACATGGGAGTCCTGGATACGAGGCGCGGAGACGGAGATTCGCAATGACCAAACAGTTCCCGCGGCAGGCGCGATGCTTACGTTTGCCATCACCCAGGGCAGTGGTACAGTAACACCGATGGCCGTGATTGCATCGGAGTTAGGCGAAGGCGGAGCCGCGTATTCCGTTAGCCAGCCATCCACCATCCGATGTCAGGCCGCATTGGAGCAAGTGACCGCCAGTGCCACCGTCCAGGTGCCGAATAACGATGAGACAGTCGGAGGGAACGATGGGCCTTACGGTCCATTACCTGACGACAACACAGATGACTCATTACCTTACGGTTTAGTGCCCAAAGATGCCTACCCTGGTGAGGTTCCCGACTTCGAGTTCATTGTGAGGAAGCGCGAGGTGAGGTTTGGATCAGGGCTCAGAGACGCGACATTTGGCTTTCGCCGAAAACCTTTATTGATCGACGGACAACCACAGTGGGATGCAGAAGGTCACATTCTCTATCCCGAAGACCCAGAATACAGGTCGTACACCGAATGCGGGACGGATGGGCAACCATCTGCGTGGTTTGGCACGTTCAACGGAATCGTTGAACGTTTGATTCCCAACGAATCTGGACCAAACGGTGGGTTAGTGCCAAAGTACAGCAGCCAGTCCATGAACGAAGAACAGGCATGGGAAATGATTACACTTCTCCGCCAGGACGAACAGTTTCAACATATCGGAGAAGAGTTTGGAGGTCACCTGACGGGACAGTTGCCAACCCAGAGTGATCCCCCAGTGCCCGGTGAAATTGCGGAGTGGCTAATGCATGGTGAGATCAACGAAAATGATACCTTCACGGCGGCAAGTACCCAGGGACAACCCGAGGAATATTGGGGGGAAATCACGGTGGAAGAAGTGGCGAACAATGCGGACTTCGGCCTGTCAGACCTAGTCATCAATCTTTTCTTCCCGCAGCCTACACCGGATGCGCTCGATCCGCTGCATCCGGAGCTGGGGACTTTTAAAAAATCGGCAAAAGAGTCGTTTCATGCGGGATGCACTTTTGCGATGAATGACTATGCAACACCCAAAAAGCGCTACGATGGCAGCAAGGTTGAAGTGAAATGGCGGCTCAAAAACTGGGACCACTTTAAGCCAGCGACCTCCCGCCGGACCTTGTATCTTTTCAATCGCGTTGAGAGGCCAAATCCTATTCCAG
>CAZCAL010000055.1:0-13517 GCA_964496625.1 uncultured Verrucomicrobiaceae bacterium
GTGGTTGAACATGATTTGCGCGCGGTTTTGATCGACAAACGGGGCCAAATCCGCGGGCTCTATCCGGTGATGGATACACACATTGAAATCGCAGAAGTCGCTCTGAAACGTCTCATCACCGATGTGGGCCGCCTGCTCAGCGAACCCTGATTTCCCAGCTTCGTCCCGCTGCATGACCAGCCCATTTCCGAACGACGCCCAAAACAAGCCGGACGGTCCGTGGAAAATCGCAGACATCCAAAATCTCCCCCCCACCCTCCGCCACCGCATTGCATCAGCTGGATTTGAAATTGCGCAGTTGGAGATCTCAATGAAGGAACTCTTCAACCGACTCGACAAGGGGCGACTCAAGGCCCTGACAGCCAACACCATCCGCAGTCTATTTGGCCAGAACCAGCAACTAGAGCCAGACGGAACCATAAAGGCCGCAGAATTTGCCATCGCAGGAAACAACATCAAGCTCATTGCCAGTAGCAAGACCACAGCGGCGGATCCACGCTGCTGGGCACTTCTCCATCTTCCTGGGTTGCGTTCGTGGTGGTCACAAGCGCTTCGTCGCTCACACTTTGAAAGTCTGCTCTCACTTATCCCCAACGCATGGGCCACCGAAGACATCGCCCTGCCGCCAGGTGCCGTCATCGCCGGATTAGACATCCCCGATTGGAGCCACCTAACGCGGTGCATCGAGGCCGGGCGTAAGTTTGTATTGTGGAACAAATCTGGCCCTCAACCTCTCATCGATCAATCGCTCAAGACCGGAACCGGCGCAGTATTGATCGAACAACCCCATGACGAGCGGCGAATCCAAGCCGATTACGATGAACAGGGGGGGCGCATTGAACTGAAACGTCTTCGAGTTCTCGGCTCGATCAACGAGTGAGTTTAATCGGAAGGCGACGTGCCAGACAGGACATGGAGCCACCCGTCCTTGGTTCGAAGTGGATTGGCGGCGCGTCGGGTTTGTCGATAGTTGTCTTTAATCGTTTCAAACGCAGCCTCGACAAATGCTTTGGAACCCACGACGCCACCCTCCGTAAAACAGGCAACCCGGGCACCAAGTAAATCGTCCCCAGTGATCCGCCCGAATTCCGACAACACCTGCTCTGTCGGCTGTTCTCCTGATTGGCTCACCGCAGACAACCAATCGCGATAGGCTGGCCCAGATCGCGCCCATTTATCACAGCCAGCCACCTTCGAAATCGCAGCTCGCGCCCTCGTCGAGCCCTCATGCGCCTCACCATAGCCTGACCATCTATATTGCTCGGCAGAATCCACAATACCCGCTCGAACTGGATTTAGATCAATGTAAAGAGCCATCGTGCGCAGCGTGTCGAACCCGCTTTGACCATCTCTACGAGACTCTACCAGCACACTTTTGAATCGCCCCATCCATAGGGCACCACTCCGTTCGTGCTTCCGATTGTACCACCGGCTGTAGCGCTCCTTGAGTTCCTTCATCCAGATTCCCAGATCACAGAATCGACGCTTAAATTCGCTCAATCTCTCTTCCACCGCTGCATCCCCTCCTGAGATTCTTAGAGCAGACAACTCCAACTCCAGCGCAGCCATGAAGTCCCGCGAGTAAAACGACCGCAGATGCTCCATCAAACGCTCCTCACCAGCGTTGCCATTGAACTGCATGAGCCATCTGGCTTTGTCCGGCACGCGAACCAGCGCGTGAAAGTGGTTTCCCATGACGCAGTAAGTCAGCAATTCGACCCCGAAGAACTGGCACATCTTCCAAAGCAGTATCCGCAGACCTTCTTTTTCTTCGTCATCGAAAAACACATCGCCACCGCAGGTCC
Organism: uncultured Verrucomicrobiaceae bacterium; assembly: GCA_964496625.1. Taxonomy (GTDB): domain Bacteria; phylum Verrucomicrobiota; class Verrucomicrobiia; order Verrucomicrobiales; family Verrucomicrobiaceae; genus JACKQF01. Next base: position 1,806 of record CAZCAL010000055.1, read on the forward strand.
TGGACATGACGTGGTAACACGCTGCAGCGCCTCTCCCCCCTAAAATTCGCCGCCCTCGCCGCCCCCAATGGCGAGACACACGATACGGCCCGGTCTTCGCAACGAGCGCACCAATCAAACTTTTCTTCCGCTCTGTTAAGACAGCCGCACCAGAGCCAGACACCAATGAAGCCGGATTCAAAGAGCCCTCGCCACCCACTTCCACAGAAGAAGCAGAAGCCGGTTCTGAAAATGAAACCGGCCCCAACCCTGCGCCGCCAGATGAATTCCTCGAAGCCATGAGCTGCATACTGCCCCTACTGACCACCCGCGCAACTAAAAGATGTCGCGCATTTTTACTGGGTTAGCTTAACCGCCCGGCGAACCGGGCGGAGTTTAATTTGTTAGCTGGCGGCGGAGATTGCTTCGTTGCCGCGCTCGTTGGTCCGGATGCGGACAGCTTCAAGCACCTCGCTCACGAAGACCTTACCATCACCGATTTTACCGGTATTGGCTGCCTTGACAATGGCTTCGACGACGTCGTCACAGCGGTTGTCTTCGACGACGACCTCAATTTTGACCTTCGGCAAGAAGTCCACAGTGTATTCGCTTCCGCGATAAATCTCTGTGTGACCTTTCTGGCGGCCAAATCCCTTGACCTCCACCACCGTCATTCCTTCCACACCCTTTTCTGAAAGGGCTTCCTTAACATCCTCCAGTTTGAAGGGCTTGATGATCGCTTCGACTTTTTTCATGGCTTTCGGCAATTAGTGTGTGATTTCGCTTTTTGCAACGACCAGTAGCAAAGGAATCGTTCCATGCTCTGATCGGTGAGTTCAACAAACTACTGAGCGAAAAGCGTGCCAAGTTCGAAAATTTGCATCAACGCGTTGTTTTAAAAGGCCCGGAATCCGCATTCGCGCAGTATTTCACCTCCTCAATCTGGCCGTTCACTTCGCTCAAAAAATACTCGGATTGGCAGAGCATGATCCGTGCTCCGAGCTTTTAGAATCAGCGGTCCGGAGGAATCCAGAAGGATGATCACCGATGATCGACTCCATCCGCGACAATCAAGAGTTCGCCAGAGAGGTGGCCCCCAAAACCTCCACGTCTGATCGATGATAAAATTTGTCTTTCCCCCGCAGACCCAATTTCACTACGATAACATGGCAATCGGCTGCTCAATTCCCCTCTAAACAATCCCCACATACTATTATGGCATCGTCATCCTCTAACAAAAAATGGAACATCGCAGTGGTTGGACTTGGCTTCGGTGCCGAGTTTATCCCGATTTGGCAACGCCACCCGCAAACCAACTGCTACGCAATCTGCCAGCGCGACCAGAAGAAGTTGGACGCAATCGGCGATGCCTTTGGGATTGCGACTCGATACACGGACTTCGAATCTGTTCTGAAAGACCCGACGGTGGATGCAGTGCATATTAACTCCCCGATTCCAGACCACGGCTGGATGTCCATCGCGGCCCTCAAGGCTGGCAAACACGTTGCCTGCACCGTGCCCATGGCTACTGGCGTAGCGGAATGCAAACAGATCGTCGATCTAGTGAAGAAGACGGGCTTGAAATACATGATGATGGAAACGGTCGTCTATGCGCGGGAGTACCTTTACATGCGCGACTGCCTGACACGGGGGCTACTGGGCAAACTTCAGTTTGTACAGGCATCCCACCAACAAGACATGGATGGCTGGCCGAATTACTGGCCTGGCCTACCACCAATGTGGTATGCTACCCACTGCGTTGGACCCGTCGCAGGCCTCATCGGAACGTCCGCAGAGTACGTCAGTTGCTTCGGCTCTGGCACAATCCGAAAAGAACTGGTGAAGAAGTATGGATCCCCCTTTGCTGTCGAGACCGCCCACGTCAAATTTCAAGACTCAGATGTCTCTGCGCGCGTCATCCGCAGTCTTTTCGACACGGCTCGTCAATACCGTGAAAGCATTGATGTCTATGGTGATAAAGCTTCGATTGAATGGCCGCTCATTGAGCATGAACCACTTGTGATGCACCGCGCAAAACTAGCTGAGGCAAAGATTCCCAAGCTCGTGAAGACCCCTGATTTTGCCAGTCGTTTGCCAAAAGGCATTCGCGATTTCACCACGAAGGGGGTCTATGATTTGGGCAAAAAGACGCACCTTAGTTTCACCCAAGGGTCTGGGCATGGCGGCAGCCACCCGCATTTGGCGAACGAATTTGCCAACGCTTTAACTGAAGGTCGGGAACCATTTCCAAATGCCAAACAATCCGCCAACTGGACTTGCGTGGGCTTGTGCGCCCATGAATCGGCCCTACAGGGTGGGAAAATCGTGAAGTTGCCTCCTTTTACGCTAAAATAGATCGTTGGGCCCCCAAAGAGGTCCATATTCGGGCTGCTTCCTCGACCCGATTACGAAAATCGGGCCGCCTTGGTTCGACTGGCCTACCCATCCCGGCGTAGGCGCTTGGGATGATTTGGCTTGGCAAAGGGACTGCCCCTGGGCCATTGTGGACGTTGTATGAAGATACTGTCGAATTTCTTGCCGCTACTGGCTGCGTTGCTCCTCCTCGCAACGGCCCTTTGGTGGCCAGGAGTGAGGGTCCCGCCCCCCCTACGCTTGGCGGTGGGCTTAGGACCAGGCACGCACTCTTTTTTGGCCGCCAGCTATGAACACAAACTCGATGATGTCGATCTCCGACTCATCGAAATGGCTTGGCCGTCCGCAGCGATCCGGGCCATGCAAAATGACGTTGTGGATGGCACGATCTTGAGCCTAAGCGAGGCAGTTCGTGTGCAGGCCGACGGCTACCAAATCGTCGTCGCAGGTGCCCTCAGCGTTTCTTCAGGGGCGGATGCGGTGATGAGCCTTGACCTAAAGTCCATGGCAGAACTCAAGGGGCAACGAGTTGGCATTGAGCCACGTTCGTGCGCAAACCATATCTTGGCGCTCGGCCTTAGCCGCGCTGGCCTGAAGATCTCGGACGTGGAACTCGTGGAGATGAATCTTCCCGAAACGGTCGATGCGCTGCTGAGCGGCGAAGTCGATGCCGTTGCGACAGCGGAGCCTTTCCGCTCTATCATTGAGCAATCTGACGGCCATTGCCTCTTCGATTCCAGCGAACTTGGAGGCGATATTGTGCGAGTGCTGGTCACCAGCGCAAAATCGTTCGACGAAAGGCGGGAACAGTGGACCAGGGTGGGCGAGGAGCGCGACAAATCTCTGATCAGCCTCAATCCTCCGCTTCTTGAGGCCCTAGCGCGGCGGGAGAATCTCTCACCCGAAAAGTTACTCGAAACGCGGAAGCGCTGCCAAACCCTCAGCCTTTCTGGGTCGGATCGAATGTCCGAGGAGGAGCTTTCCGCAAAGCTCAAGAAAACGGCAGCGGCCATGGCAGCTACTGGCCAGATTAGCCCGCTCTCCATCCTGCCAGAAGTGCGTCTTTTAGATCATGGAGGGGTGAAGCCATGAAGTGGATGCGAACCCTACGGTTCAAGCTGTCCGCTGTTCTACTCTTGTTCGGTGCGACGCTGATTAGCTACGGCTTTGTCCGCCACCAGAGGCAATTCATCGAAGCTCAGCGCCAGCGCTTACTGGCGAAAGCGCTTGCAGAGGCCACACGCCTTGCCGGCGTGGGTCAACACTTGTTCCGACTCGGCCTCGTACGGACGATGGACCTTGAAGTCAGCTATCTCGCAGCGGACGAACGCCTGAGGCTAGGCCTGATCTGCGATGGTGACGCCATTGTCAAAAGTGCGACCGAACAACGCTGGAGAGGTCTTGAGATGTCAAAGACTCCGCTAGCCCACCTGCTGGACATATTTGCCAAAACACAAGCCACGAAGCAAGGAACTGTCATCGCCGACGAGCACGCCATCATCGCCGTTTTCCCATTTTTACCTTGGCCGGCCGCCACCAAGTCGGGGGCAGTCGTTCTCGACTACGCATGGGAAGACGTGCGCCAGGATGCACAAGCTTCAGCCATTAGTGAAGCCGTGCCCCAGAGCCTGGTACTCCTCGCATCCGTTCTGATTCTTTGGCAACTTCTACAGTGGCTGGTCACGCGGCGAATTGAACTCATCGAGGTGCAAACAAAGCAGGCGGAGAAAGGTGAATACGATATTGCCCCCTTACCCGGCAACGATGAACTGGCGCACCTGTCCCAGGCCTTCGCCCACGCCATTAAGACTCAGCGCGAACTCTGGGTGCGCCAGCAACCCTTGCTGCGGCTCGAGGAAAACGTGCGGGATCTATTTTGGTCGGTAAAGACAACCGAACCAACCGTCCTTTTCGTCAATTCGGCTTATTCGTCGGTATGGGGACGAGAGGTGGACGCCCTCAAAACTCGCCGCTGGGATTGGCTGCGCGCCGTGCGCCCATCGGAGAGACGCCAAGTATTGAAGGCGCTGAAGGCCCTACTCAAAGGGGAGGACATCCGCGATATCACGCTTCAACTAGGCAGAGCAGATTCTCCCCACTGGGTTCTGTGCAGATCATTCCGGGTGTTTGAGAAGAACGGTAGCCTCCTCAGCATCGCTGGCATCGTGCTCGACATCACCGCCAGCCGACTAATGGACCAGCGGCTAGCCCAAGCAGCAGAAACAGAGCGCCTACGCATGGGGAGGGACTTGCACGACGATGTTTGCCAACGCCTAGCCGCGATGCAGCTAAAATGTGGTGTCGCAGCGTCCATTTTGGCAAAAGACGGCGCACCCGCCGCCGACGTTGTCAAGAAACTGTCCGAAGACATGGCCGCCACCACCGTTCTGACGCGGTCGTTGGCCCGTGGCCTTGCTCCGGTGGGACTGGACACAGGTGGCCTAGCGGAGCCCTTAAAACACCTCTCCCTGCTCCAAAAGCATGCATTTGGAGTCAATTGCACTGTCGAGTGCGATGCCCCCCTGCCCCCGCTGAATCCAGAGGCAGCCACCCACATGTTCCGCATCGCCCAGGAATTGGCGACCAATGCCGCCAAACATGGGCACGCCAAACAGATCCTCATTCAGTTGACGGTGGAGGACGATCTGCTGCGCATGGTCGTCTCCAACGATGGAACGCCGTTTGACGGCAGACCTGAAAAAAGTGATGGATTGGGCTTGCACTTTATCCGTCAACGGGTGGATGCTTTGGGTGCCAGCCTGGATTTTGAACCGTCCGCAGGCGAAGGTGACTGGAACCTAACGGTTTGCGAAGCCCCTCTTTCCGCATTGATAGCGGACGAGCATCATGATACTACCACCTGAAAATTGAAATCTATGACTACCACAGCCCCCCCAGCAGCCAGTGTCAAACGTATTGCCATTGTTGATGATCACACGATGATGCGCGAAGGCGTGAGTACTTTCATCGACAATCTTGATGGATTTACCACCGCATGGCAGGCCGTTGACTGTGCAGACACCATCCGTCAGTTGGAAAAGGATATTCCAGACGTCATCATGGTTGATATCACGCTGCCGGACCGGAATGGATTGGAACTCATCAAGGATATTCGGATGCTCGCACCTAAGTTGCCCATTCTGGTGCTCTCCATGCACGATGAAAAGCTGTATGCACCTCGCGCCCTAAAGGCGGGAGCTCAGGGCTATCTGATGAAAGACGCCCCCCATCAAGACATTGAGCGGGCACTGCGTAAAATCAGCCTTGGCGGCATGGCCGTCTCGGAGGCGATGTCAGAAAATATCTTGGCCGTTTTTTCCTCCGGCAAACCGCGCTCTGAAGAAGCGGAACTTCACGAACTGAGTGATCGCGAATTCGAAGTGTTCCAGATGATCGGCGAAGGCCGCAGCACCCACCAGATCGCCACGATCCTGCGAATTAGCCCGAAGACAGTGGATGTTCACCGCCTAAAGATCCGCAACAAACTGCGTCTTGGCACAGGCACAGAACTCACGGCGCACGCCATCCGTTGGATCGAGATGAAAAAACTCGCTGGTTCCTGATCACGCCAATATCTGGCTGGGAACCCGGCCAGAGACATTCGTCAATCGGAAGTCCCTACCAGCATATCGATACGTCAGCCTCTCATGGTCCACACCCAGGAGTCGTAGTATCGTCGCATGAACGTCATGGACGTGCATCATGCCATCGGCGGCCTTGAAGCCAAAGTCATCCGTTGCACCATAGGCCATGCCGCCCCTAACACCACCGCCCGCCATCCACATTGTGAACCCGTGAGGATTATGGTCGCGGCCATTGCCATTCTCCGTCACTGGTGTCCGGCCAAACTCCCCTCCCCAGACGATCAAAGTATCATCCAAGAGCCCCCTCTGTTTCAGATCCGTAAGCAGAGCCGCAATAGGTTGGTCAATATCCGCGCCGAGTTGTCGCGTTTTCTGATCGTGCCCCGAGTGAGTGTCCCAAGGCTGCCCGTTGCCGTAATAGAGCTGAACAAACCGGACGCCACGCTCGCAAAGCCTACGTGCAAGCAGGCAACCATTGGCAAAATGTCCCTTGCCATACATTTCCCGCGTCGCCGCAGATTCACGGTTAATGTCAAAGGCATCCGTCGCCGCCGTCTGCATTCGAAACGCCGTTTCCATCGCTTGGATGCGACCATTGAGCATTGAGTCTAACCCTCCGCGCTGCGCTAAGTGCTCCCGATTCAGTTCCTGGATGAGATCGAGCTGACGCCGCTGATCGGGTGACTTCAGTCGCTCATTTTTCAGCCATGGGATCATTTTCTGAGGGTCCAGGTCGGAATGATTGATGTACACCCCTTGATGCTGCGCTGGCAAAAAAGCGCTCGTCCACAAGATCGAAAAACGCACGGGGCGACCAGGGCAGAGCACTACATAGGACGGCAAATTTTGGTTCTCCGTTCCCAATCCATAGCTGAGCCATGAGCCCATGCTGGGCACCCGTGCCGTCATGGTGCCATTGTTCATCAGCAGGAGCGCTGGCCCATGATTTGGATTGTCTGTATGGACGCCGCGCAACACGCACAGATCATCGGCATGGCGGGCGAGATTGGGAAGCAGAGCGCTCATCTCCAGCCCACTCTTCCCGTGGTTAGAATATTCATACGGCACCGGCATTAGGCCACCCGTGGGGCGTTCCGTGCGTAAATCTGCCCCCTCAGGGCGCTGCCCAGCATACTTGGTCAAGGCCGGTTTGGGATCAAAGAAGTCCGGACCAAACGGACCGCCATTCATGAAGAGGTGGATCACCCGCTTGGCGCGGGGTGCCCAATGCGGCTGGATCGCACCACCATCACCGCCCCCGGCCTGCAGCGTCGTCGCCAATCCCAATGCACCCAGACCACCTCCGAGACGGGAGATAGCTTCACGGCGAGAGATCATCGGGGACGGCTGCATAAATTTTAATCGATAAACAAAAACTCATTCGTGGCCATCAGGGCCTGAGCATACTGCGACCACGCAGCAGCGTCGTTTTCTCGCTCAGCAAAAAAGCCACGCGCCCTATTCAACTCATCCCGACTTGGCTCACGCTGGAACAGGCGGGCATAGGCCATCTTAACTCTCTCTTCGAAGCTGCCAGACAAAACGGGCACCATTGCATCTGCCTGCTGCAGCATGAAGGGAGCATTCAGTGCAAAGAGGCCCTGCAAAGGCGTGATCGTCTCCGCCCGCGCCGGTGTATGCCCAGCTACATCGGGAAAATCATGAACGCGCAGCATCGGCTCCATCTCATGACGATGCGCAATCCCATACAGGGAGCGCCGATGATTGGCCGCATCGGTCAACGCAACGGCTTCACCACCGACGCGCAGATCAATCACGCCAGCTGCCTCCAACATTGCATCCCGCCATGCCTCCCACTCCAGCTTCCGGCGTGGCATCGCGGCAAATAGACCATCAGGAGCCGTGTCGCATTGCAGTGAGCTTTGTCGCCAGGTCGCCGAACATAGTATTTCCCGGTGTAGCCATTTCAGGGACCAACCCTCCGCAATAAAACGGCCTGCCAGATCATCGAGAAGTTCTGGATGCGAGGGCGCATCCCCTAGATTGCCAAACTCGCTCGGGGTATCTACCAAGCCGCGTCCGAAGTGGTGCTTCCACACCCGATTGACCATCACCCGTGCCGTCAGCGCCGAAGCCTCCTCCACCAGCGCATGAGCTAGATCTAGGCGGCCACTGCCGTGGCTAAAAGAGCGGGGCTTTCCATTCGCAGTCGGGAATGCGGAAAGAAAGCGCCGGGGAACGACCTCACCGACGTCATTCGGATTGCCACGTCTTTGCAATTCAAGATCGCGAGCCATGCCATCGCGATAGTCCATCTTCGTGCCCTTTTTATTGTCTGCATCCAGCACATACAGAGCGGCATCCACCACACCATTCGCCATCGGCAAGTTATAATGAGGGGTAGAGGCTTTAATACTGGCAATTTTTTCCGTCGCGCCTTTCACCTTCATTGCTATGTCAGCCGATTTCTTTTTCTTCAGGTCAGCGATCTGTTTTTCAAGCACCTCCACGGCTTCGCGAGCCTTAGCCACCGGTGCCCAGATATCATCAGCAGCCACTGGACGCTCCGCAATCTTCACTGAGGCAAAGACACCGGCCAGTGCATAATAATCCGCAGCAGTGATCGGGTCTGACTTGTGATCATGGCATCTAGCGCAAGCCAGCGTCAGCCCCAAAAATGTGCGTCCCACCGCATCAATGTGTTCCTCCCATTCATCAGCGACCGTCGTTTTGATGATGTCTGGCGGCAGCTGTAGTTCCTTCCAATAGGTGGGGCTCAGGCCCAAAAAGCCCAGCGCATGGAGGTCCTCCAACTTGCACTCTGGCATCACGTCACTGGCGAGCTGCCGCATGACAAACTGATCGTATGGCAGATCGCCGTTGATGGCATTCACCACCCAGTCACGATACAAGTGGGAGTAACGCGTACTCTCCAGCCAACTCGCCGTTTGATCCGTAAAGCGCGCCAAATCCAACCAATGGCGCGCCCAACGCTCGCCGTAGTGGGGGCTTGACAGTAGACGATCAACAGCCGCACGGACAGCCTTCTGCGGGTCACGTTCATATTGGGACTGAAAGACATCCACGTCAGCCATTGTCGGCGGAAGGCCTGTCAAATCAAAGCAAAGCCTGCGCAAAATCGTGCGCGCATCAGCAGCTAAGGCGGGCCTAGCGCCAGCCGCCTCGAGTCGAGTGAGGATGTAACGATCTACACGATTGCGTGGCCACGAGAGGTCTCTGATCGGCCCAGGCTCACTCTTCTTCAACGCCAGAAAGGACCAAGGAACCAAGGGAGGAGGCTTCGGCGAAGCAGCAATAGCATCCCCACTCATGAGGAGAACAGGAGCTAGATACAACAGGACGATGCGGGGCCGCAGGAACACCCGATACATACCCCCACAAAGCAGCAGGCCTTTCCACAAAGGCGAAAAAGGCCCACGTCCCCCTCCTAAAACCCCAAAAGTTCATTTAGGCGGGTGCCGTGATTTCATCCTCGACGAGGCGACCAGGACTTGCTAAAACCCCCTGATGGACCAATTGCCACCACCCATACCACCTCCACTGCCGCCTCGTCGTCCTGCTCAAAAGTCAAACCGCGGGTGGTGGTTCATTGGCATGCCATTGCTCATTGGGTTGGTGATCGCCATCAGCATCGGGGCAAAGAAACTGCTACCGATCCTCGAAGCGGCCCGCAAAAAAACGCAGGAGACGCAGCAGAGAATTGCCAAGGCAGCCGAAGCGCCACCACCCCTCACCGAGAAGCAAAAATCCGCCCTGGAAACCTTTGGCCAAGACCTCGCGAAACGCATCACCGATGGGGACACCGCAGCCCTGGCGAGGATTCAGGACCTTGACGCCATAGCGGACCGGGTCATTCATTCTTTGGACGGTGCCATCCCCGCCATCACCGAATTTCGCGAAGGCTTCATGTCATCGGTGCGCACGAAGGCTGGCGGCATTTTCATGAGTGCCCTCAAAACACCAGCCAAAATGGTGAAGGTAACGGAGATCGACGGCTTTCCCACGGTCATGCTGCGAGTCCTACCAGAGGGAGGCGGAGTGAACTTCCTCGGCGCCATGGTCAGACCTGACGGGGATAGCTTCCGGGTCATCGACGCTTATAACTACCTCTTCGGCTTGACCGTCACCGAAGAGTCTGCACGTGGCGCAATCGCTATGGCACCCGCCGCCAGCGGAACCAGCTTTGCCAAACGCTTGCTGGGATTGAAAGCGGGCCAGCAAGGAACGGAGAAAGACGTCATGGCGATTCTGTCTGATTTTGGAGGTCAGAAATTCGCCTCGGTCGTGGATCAATACAGCAAGCTACCGAAGGAAGTCCAAGACCAGCGGAACATGTTCGTGATCTATCTTCAGTGCCTGATGGGCCTCAATGGCGACTCCAAATATGAGCCCGCCTACAAGGCGGCACTTGGCGAAGCCCGCCGAATTCTCGGCAAAAACAGCGCCGTAGAAATGCTCTTGGTTGATCTCTATTTCCTGGAAGAAGACTACGCCGCTGCGGAAAAGGCAATTGCGAGCATGGATGAAGTGGTCGGCAAAGATGCCTATCTGGAGTTCCTGGCTGGGACCGCATGCGCGCTAGGAGACGACCTGGAAGGGGCTCTACGCCATGCAGCGCTGGGCAGAAAACTGGAACCAGACATGCCCAGTCTCGTCGATCTAATGCTGACGATTCACGCGAAGAAGAAGGACTACAGAAGCCTCGTTGATGAACTTCGCGCCTTCAAACACACGCACGGCATCACGATCAAAGAGGATTCATTAACCGAACCGATGTACGTCGAATTCCTAAAGTCTCCAGAGTTTGCCGCCTGGAAGAAGGAAAACGAACTCTAAGAGGCGATCGCTTCAACGATGATCTTCGAGCCCTGGACCTCCCGCACGCGGACAGGTTCGCCCGCCTGAAGGTAGCCGCTCTCAACCATCGCCTCCACCATACGACCATCGATTTCCACGGTGCCGTAGGGGCGTAAGGCGCTGCGAGTCAAGCCTCTAGCCCCGGCAGAAACCGCAGCCGCCGCCAGTAATTCAGGAGTCTCCGCAGTGGAACCGCCTGCGGAGGTCGCCAGCACCATGCGGCGGAAGGGGCCGACGTCTGGAAGAAAGCGCATCATCACCAAAATGACCGCAACCGCACCCGTGAACCCGACGGCCACATTGCGGATCGCAACCGCATAGGGGGCCAGCGTGAATGGCGCATTCTCACTAGCCTCGCCCCCAGGAATGGGCATCGGCGCAGAGACCTCCCAACCAGACATGGTATAAATCAACGCGCCCACAATGCAGACGAATCCCACGATCCCAAAGAACAGAGTCCCAGGAAACAGGAACAGCTCCACTACCAAAAACACCAAGCCTAACGCAAGCACTGCACCTGCCACCAGGGCCTCCTGCCCCACCAAACTGCCAGCCACATAGTGGCCGAAGAAGAAGATTCCGAAAGCGGTGATCGATATAAACCCAGGCAAACCAAAGCCAGGTGCCTGCATCTCCATATAGGCACCTGCCACGCCGATCAGGATTAGGACCGACGCATACGTCGTCACCCAAATAGCGATGGATTCAAAGCCCTGCGGCTCAGCCGTCACTGTCGCGCCCTTCAGTCCTTCCGCCGCTTTGACATCATCAAACGTATCGACCACTTTTTTGGCAAAAAGTGGTTTTCCGTCCACCAGCATCGTCGCCTGATTCGCGTCCAGCGTCAGGATGTCGCCTTTCGCACACAGCACTTGCCCATTGATCACGAGTTCCCGATCCATGTCGATCATCGCTTCAATGATCCGTGGATCGTGTC
>CAZCAL010000055.1:13527-16065 GCA_964496625.1 uncultured Verrucomicrobiaceae bacterium
TCGCCCGCTCTGCTGTGCCCATGTCTGAGCCATCCCCATTCACCGGAGTCGCCCCACCGATGGAACTTGCTGGTGACATGTAAATTTCATCCGTTGCCACGGCGATCATTGCTCCCGCCGAGAGCGCACGCGGATTCACGAAGGCATAGGTGCGCCCTTTGAATTTTTGCAGATCCCGCATCATCAGCGTCGTCGTCTGCCACGCCAGCCCTCCAGGTGTATCGAGATCAAAGATCACTGCCTCAGCCCCTTCCTCCGTGCAGCGCTCTAACGTGCGGCTCATGAATTCAAATCGCGCTGGGGAAATCAGATCCTCCTCACCGACAGTGATGCGCACCACTTTCCCAGTGTAGGTTCCAGTCTTTTGCTTTGTCGCAGCATCACCCTTCGCCACAGATGCCGCACCGCCTCCCGCCGCGGGCACCGTTTTCATTTCGGCAGCGGTGGCCAGCTCTAAAAGCTCCAAACCACCCAGGACCTTTGCCTTCAATTCATCAAGATCCGCACAAATACCGTTAGCAAACACTGGCGCGCCGCCCAATGAGGCCACAGCCTCGTCGGCATCCAGCAGCAGCAATTCACCCTTTGCAGAGAGTTTTGTCTCGCCGATCACCAACTCCAGATCCTTATCCACAAACGCTTCTGCGACCTCAGGTCGGTGTTTCTTCAGCTTGCAAAGACTACGCACTCCGGCCTTTAGCAAGGCCAGCGACTGCGCCATCATGGTATCCTGAGCGGTTTTGGATAGCTCCTCATTCTCCGGCACCGTCGGCGGCACCAACCCGATGCGTGAGCCTTGGATCATCCAAATTTCGTCACACGCGCACGCAATCAGTGCACCGCCCGCCACAGCGGACGTGTTTACGAAGGCCACCGTGCGGATCTTGAGCCTCGCAATTTCCTCCGCCTGCGACATCGCCATCTGCGCGTTGCCACCCGCAACGTTGATTTCCAGGACCAGAGCAGTAGCCCCTTTTTCAATGCACTCATCGATCCGCTTGCGGGTGGTGCTCCAGCGACCAGGGTCTGATAAGTCCACCTCCGCAATGGTCAATCGGATGGCCTTTCCCGCCAGCGGCCCCAGAGCCGCCCCCTGGGCGTGGGCCAGCATCGAGAATAGCAGTAGCGATAAGAACAAACGCAGCGAAATCATGGCGAAGAATGCAGGAAGGATGGACCTGCGCAATTCCTTACGCTCCGCAAGGGTCAGTCGCAACCCAGCATCGATGTCGTTTTACGCCCTTGCCTTTTGGCCTTGGATAAGCCTACTTCCCCGCCCCCATGAGCACTCAGACCTCCCCCCCTAGCGAACGACGCAAACAATTCCCCTTCGATGCCTTTGAGCCGAAGTGGCAGGATGCATGGGAAGCGGCAAACGCCTTTCACACTCCCAATCCCGGCGACGCAGACTTTGATGCCAGCAAGCCAAAGTACTTCGTCCTGGACATGTTCCCCTATCCCAGCGGTGCCGGCCTGCACGTAGGCCACCCAGAGGGCTACACCGCCACGGACATCATCGGACGTTACAAGCGCATGACTGGCCACAACGTCCTGCACCCGATGGGATGGGATGCCTTTGGACTACCTGCGGAACAGTATGCCATCAAAACGGGTCAGCATCCCCGCACCACGACGGAAAAAAACATCGATGGATTTCGCGGACAACTGAAACGCCTCGGATTTGCCTACGATTGGGATCGCGAAGTGAACACCACCGATCCAGGCTACTTCAAATGGACGCAGTGGATCTTCCTGAAGCTCTACAATAGCTATGTGAACGACGAGGGTAAGGCACGCCCCATTTCCGAACTGGAGGCCCAGGGTCTCAGCCACGATGACATCGATGCGCGCCGCCTCGCGTACGTGTCGTCCGCGCCAGTGAACTGGTGCCCTGAGCTGGGCACCGTGTTGGCAAATGAAGAGGTGGTGGATGGCAAGAGCGAAGTCGGCGGTTTCCCCGTCGAGCGACGCCCCATGCGCCAGTGGATGCTGCGCATCACGGCCTTTGCCCAACGCTTGATCGATGAACTGGATGGTCTGGACTGGCCAGAAAGCATCCGCCTCTTGCAGCGCAACTGGATTGGCCGCAGCGAAGGTGCCGAGGTGAAGTTCAATGTAGATGGCATTGATGAAACCATCGCCGTCTTCACCACCCGTCCAGATACACTCTTCGGAGCCACCTACATGGTGCTGGCACCAGAGCATCGTCTGGTCGATGAACTGGTCAGCGAAGAGCAAATGGCCGCAGTGGAACTGTATCGCGAAAAGACCGCTCGCAAGAGCGACCTTGAGCGCACCGAGTTGGCAAAAGAGAAGTCCGGCGTTTTTACGGGAGCCTACGCCATCAATCCCGTGAACGAAGAAAAGATCCCTATCTGGATCGCCGACTACGTCCTGATGGGTTACGGCACGGGTGCCATCATGGCAGTGCCCGCGCACGACGAGCGTGACTTTGAGTTCGCGCAGAAGTTTGAACTGCCTGTTAAGCAAGTGGTTCAACCCCCTGAAGGTCACGACTGGCAAGGCTACACGGACGCT
>CAZCAL010000056.1:0-15918 GCA_964496625.1 uncultured Verrucomicrobiaceae bacterium
GTTTCGCCTCGGCTCAAACGAAGGATTTGCTGGCACTCAAAGCTGCGGCAGCGCAGTGGACGTTGCGCGTAGATGGTGCAGCGGCAGCCATCCAACATGGCACAGGGCTGATCAAAATAGGGATCGCGTTTTTTGCGTCGTAGCTTGAGACCGTGGCGCTCCAAATCCGCGATTGAATCCGTCTGCTGCACTCGAACGATTTGAAACAGGACCCCATTGCAGCACAAGCCGCAGGCCAAGCAGAGGCGGGAAGCGGGTGCGGCAAATTTGGGGTCGATCATGGATGTGTGACCACTATCCGTCCTGCGCCTTTCTTCAAGTGGCGTCGCTCCGTGCAACCATCTGCATTGAACAGCGTTTGTTTCTACGCCAATGATCACGCCTGCATGAAGTGGTTCTCCAGTTTCCGCGCCAGACTCTTTTTGACGATTTTTCCGGTCGTTGCAGGGGTCACCATCGTTTCGCTGTGGTTCGCAGAGCGGCGATTCAGTGCCTCTCAACAGCACCTCTTTGAAGAGCAGTTTGATGCGCAGATCGCGATCTTCGATAAGTCGCGCGAGAAGCGTTTCGAGGCGCTCAGCAGCCGACTGGAGGAAATTGCCAAAGATCCAAAACTTGTCAGTGCCGTCAAAGGCGGCACCGCACCCGCAGCCAGGGCGATCATTGAGCCTGTGCTCCAGGAACTGGGGAGACAACGGCTGGAGAGTGAGTCTCCCCAGACTCCCGCAGGTAGATTCCAAAAGGCACCCAGACCCGATGATCGGCGCCTCCTTGGAGGCCTCACCGGCCCTGGCGTGGGGGCGATGACTGCCTTTGTGGCCTTGGTCGATGCGGATGGAAAAGTACTGGGAGGACAAACGCCGCGTGGCGATCTGAAGGCCAGCACCAAGGACAGCGCCAACTCCCTGCGCAAGCGCTCCGAGCAGTTCCTGCAATTGAAAAACCTCCGCCTTGAGGAGGTACTGAAAGTGCAGCAGGTCGGCTACAAGCTCATTGATGAAGTCAGCGAGCGCCGAGACCAGATCCGAGAGATCTTTGTGACCCCGATCCGAGACACGGATGATGCCTTTCTCGGTGCGCTGATATTCGGCCTCCCCCTTCCCTCCGTGAGTGAAAAGCTGCTCTATGAGCAGAGTCGCCGGATGGACCAGGGTGCCATCATGAGTGGCATCATGGCGGAGCAGGAGATCGTCTCCACCACCATCCCCGAGGCCAAGCGAAGCGAGGTCGTGCAGATCGTCACCGATACCATGGAGCACTCGCGAAGGGAGCACCGGGAGCTTATTGCGACGATCGATGGCGTCCGTCACCGCATCATCTACCGCGTGTTGAATCCCAACTCTCCGTTTCAAAATGCAGTGCAGATCAACCTCTTCTCGCTCGCTAATATCGACGCTGAAATCTCCGCCCTGCGCATCATTGCGGCGGAAATTGTGTTTGTGGCTCTGCTCGTATCTGCAGCGCTGATCCTGTTCATTTCTCGCGGTCTTTCTGGCCCAGTTAACGATCTGGTGAAGGGGACCCGTGAGATCGAGCAAGGCAATTTTGACTATCGTGTTCCAGTCCGTTCCAAGGACGAAGTCGGTCGCCTAGCTGCGTCATTCAATCACATGGCAGCGGGGCTTGCCTTGCAGGAGAAGTACCGGTCTGTGCTGAATGCAGTGGCAGATCGCACGGTGGCGGAGAGGCTGATGGGAGACAGCGGTGCTTTGGAAGGGGAGATTCGTGATGTATCGACCCTGTTTTGCGATATTCGAGGCTTCACCGCTCTTTCGGAAAGGCTAGCCCCGACAGAAGTGATCGAGCTTCTCAATGAGCACATGACCGCAATGACGGAAGTGGCCTATCGGCACGGCGGAATCGTGGATAAGTTTGTTGGTGACCTCATTATGGTGCTCTTTGGTGCCCCGATCAGTCATGGCGATGATGCCCAGCGGGCCGTGGCCTGCGCTGCTGAAATGCACGCCGTGAGACACGCATTGAATGCGCATACATCCATGCCACTGGAAGTCGGAATTGGGATTGCGACCGGATCTGTGGTCGCTGGCTGCATGGGATCCGAACAACGCCTCAGCTACACCGTCGTCGGGAGTCGCGTTAACCTCGCCTCCCGTCTATGCAGCGTCGCGCAGGCCGGCCAAATCGTGATCGATGACCACACGCGGCACCTTCTCCCGGAAGACATTGAATGCGAAGCTCTCCAGCCCCTGCAACTAAAGGGCATCGCGGAGCCGGTGAACTGCTGGCGAATGTCAGCGAACCTTCCCGATATCGATTGCCCGCCTGCGGTGTAGGTCAGGCCAGAAGTTCTTTAATTACTCCGCACTCGTTGACGCCAGTGAGTCGATAGTCGAGCCCTGCGTATCGGTAAGTGAAGCGTTCGTTATCAAAGCCCAACAGTTTTAGCATCGTGGCGTGGAAATCGTGGACATGGACCGGATTTTCGACCGCCTGAAAGCCAAAGTCATCCGTGGCTCCATGGACATAACCGGGGCGCGCGCCGCCGCCAGCCATCCACATGCTGAATCCGTAGTGGTTGTGATCGCGACCGTGCTGCTTACCGATGTTATTGCCGGGAGACGGCAATTCCACGGCTGGTGTGCGGCCAAATTCGCCACCCCAGATGATGAGCGTATCTTCAAAGAGGCCGCGCATCTTCAGGTCCGCGATAAAGGCCGCGATGGCACCGTCCACATCGTTGGCGAGCCGACGATGGTCGAGAATCTCATCATGGCTATCCCAAGGCTGGCCGGCACCAGTCCAGAGCTGGATAAAGCGCACTCCGCGCTCCAGCAGTCGTCGCGCGATCAAGGTCTGGCGGCCAAAGTCGCTTTCGCCATAGGCTTGGCGCAGCGTTTCAGGCTCTTTGGAAATATCAAAGGCATCGGTCGCGTCCATCTGCATCCGATAGGCCAGTTCATAACTCTGGATGCGGGCATCGAGCTGCTGATCGTTCTGCCGCTGCTCTTTGTGCTGTTCGTTCAGCTCATAAAGCAGATCCAGTTGGCGACGCTGTTGGCGCTGATCCAGCCCGGTGTTTTTGATGAATTCCACCAGCTTATCCACGGCGGTATCCGCCGTGTTGATGTAGGCACCTTGATAGACGCTAGGCAGGAATGCAGACTGCCAGTTCTTCGTGCGGCGCGTGGGCATGCCACGCGGGCACATGGAGATGTAGGCGGGCAGGTTTTCATTTTCCGTGCCGAGACCGTAGGCGATCCACGAGCCCATGCTGGGACGGTTGAGTCGCCCTTCGCCACAGTTCATGAGACCCAGGGAAGGCTCGTGATTGGGCACATCGGCATGCATGGAGCGGATCAGGCAGAGATCGTCCGCAAAATTCGCGGTCCGTGAGAAGAGCTCGCTGATCTCCATGCCGCTCTGGCCGTATTTCTTGAAGGAAAAGGGACTCTTAAAGCCTGCACCAGTTGGGCGCTCAGTCTTCAGTAGATTGGGCAATAGTTTGCCATCATATTTATCGAGCAGTGGCTTCGGATCAAAGGTATCGACCTGGGACGGTCCGCCATTCATGAAGAAGTGGATGACGCGCTTTGCCTTGGGTTCAAAGTGCGGACGTTTCGCACCGAAGGCGCTGCCAGAGGATGCTGCGGCAGTGTTTTCGCCGAGCAGAGAGCCCAATGCGACGGAACCAAATCCCATTCCCAATCTGCCTAGTAGCTGGCGACGGGAAAGGAGATGGGGCTCAATGTCTGATGTGGAAAGCGGGGTCATTTTCACCTTATAATACGTTACGGCGGAGGAAAATCGTGCGGGAATGAAGGGGGAAAGGAGGTTTCGACTGTGCAGATCTTGTTCCAACTGTCCCAATCTCTCACGGATACAGCCTCCCCTGGATCTCCCGGATTGCCCACCTTGCGTGCTCTGCAATCAATGGATGCGGATCTTCGGCGGCGAGTTCCAAAGCCGACAAGTCCTCTTCGGAGCCCACGTTTCCGAGGACGACGCAGACATTGCGGAGGAAGGCAGGGCGCTTGATTCGCTTGATCGGGCTTTTGCGAAAAAGCAGGCGGAAGGCATCGTCATCCAGCTTTAGGAAGTCGCGCAGAGGTTGATGAAACACCGCCTCCCGCGCCGCGAAGGTCGCCTCGTGGGATACCTGGGCAAAGCGGTTCCAGGGGCAGGCGTCCAGACAATCATCGCAGCCATACAGCCGATCCCCAATGGCACGGCGAAATTCCTCTGGGATCGAACCCTTATTTTCAATCGTCAGGTAGGAAACACAGCGGCGTGCGTCCAGACGACGCGGTGCAGTGATCGCCGCTGTCGGGCAGGCGGTGATGCAGCGGGTGCAGGTGCCGCAGAGATCCCGCCCAGGCAAATCTGGAGGCAGATCGAGCGTGGTCAGGACCTCCGCCAGGAAAAACCAGGTGCCGAGCTGACGGTGGATCTGCATGGTGCTCTTGCCGCCCCAGCCGAGCCCAGATTCGCTAGCGAAATCGCGCTCCAGCACTGGCCCCGTATCAGTATAGCTGCGCTGAGTACCGCCATGCTGCTGGAGCAGCCCGTCCAAGGCCTTCAATTTGGAGCCGATCAGGTCGTGATAGTCCTCATTCCAGGCATAACGGGCGATGCGATAATCGGGGTTTGGCGGCACCCCACCCTGCCAATAATTCATCGCCAACACGATGATGCTTTTTGCACCAGGCAGCACCAGGGAGGGATCGCTGCGACGCTCTGGATCACGCGCCATCCAGGCCATATCGCCGTGCTTACCCGCGGCGATCCACTCCGCCAGCAGCGCCCTATGGGCCGCAGGTTTGGCCTCTGCGATCCGGCAATCGGCGAAGCCCAGGCTGCGGGCCTCCGCTTGGATCAAGTGCTTCAGATCAGCTTGCACGAGATTGAGAAAAGAACACCCGCGCACTCTCCGCCACACCGTAGGCGCTCTCCTCCTGGGAAAGCTCATCCGTGGCGATGCGGAGATCTGCGAGGCTCTTGTAGATGGGACCTCGTTCCGCCAGCAGGCGCTCCAGTTTGCCCTTGGGATCTGGGTCGCGCAGCAGCGGACGGTCGTGATTAAAGGCAGTGCGGCGGTGCAGTAAGCTTGGGCTGGCCTGCAGCCACACGATGTAGCCCAAATGTCGCAGCAATGGCAAATTCTGCGATTGCGTGACGATGCCGCCACCTGTCGCGATGACCGTATTGCGGGTGCCTATCAGGGATCTCAAGACGGCGGACTCGCGCACTCGGAATCCGGCCTCCCCCTCCTTGGCAAAGATGTCTGGAATGCTACATCCTGCGGACTCCACGATCATTGCATCCGTGTCCAAGAACCGGAATCCCAACATCGCAGCGGCCATCTTGCCGACCGAAGTCTTCCCGCTGCCCATGAGGCCCACGAGGATGACATTGGGGACGCGGGGCAGTACTACATCCGGCTCCGCCGCTGCTTGACTGAGGATCGTCGTCACGAGGGCTGGATCCAGCCGCAGCGCCTCAAAGACACTGGGAATCTTCGCCGACCAGCCGCTCGCACGCAGGCGCTGGTTCGCGACGCTTTTACTTGTCCAGCCGCGTTTACGGTCTGGGTTTGGCGGCACCTGTGGGGGTGGGGGCAGAGCAAACAATTCCGCCAGCTGATTCAGGCACTCCCCCTGATGCATCGGTGCGTCATCCACGGCGTTAAAGATCCCCGTCAACCGCTTCGTCGCCACATGGGCCAGGGCGCAGGCTGCATCATCGCGATGGATCTGATTGATGATTCTGCCGCGACCTTCCCCGCCCTCGATTTCCGCCTTCCCTTGCAGCAGCTTCAGCAAGGGGTAAGACCGATCCCGCCCATACAGCCCGGCGAGACGAACCACGGCACCACCGGCATTCAATGCCACCGCTTCAGCCGCCAGGAGCAAGCGACCCGTCTCCTTCTCCGGCAGCGCATCGCTTTCCTCGGTGACGAGGGAATCATCCGTCTGCGCATAGACGCTGGTGCTGGATGCATAGACTGGAAAGGCCCCTGGAAAGGCCGCCACTAGGTTCTTCATGCCATCGACATACACCCGCTGGTAGGCCTCCGCACCGCCACGCCCTGAGCTTGCGCAGTGAATGATCGCCTCCACCCCGACATGCGCCAGCGCATCTGCCAGCACTTGCACAGCCGCAGCATCACTGATGTCCACAGCCATGACCTTCCACTCATGCTCAGCGCTGAGCCTCCCCGCAGACTCCGCTGAATGCGTGAGCCCGCACACCTCATGACCAGCGTCATGGAGATCCTGCGCCAGCTTTTCCCCGACGTATCCGCAGCCTGCGATGATAATCATGACTTAGTGGGTGCGACGTGGCTGATAGTAGTTGAGCAGGCCTTCTGACACTGCACGTAC
This sequence comes from uncultured Verrucomicrobiaceae bacterium, assembly GCA_964496625.1. Lineage (GTDB taxonomy): Bacteria > Verrucomicrobiota > Verrucomicrobiia > Verrucomicrobiales > Verrucomicrobiaceae > JACKQF01. Next base: position 6,342 of record CAZCAL010000056.1, read on the forward strand.
ATAGTCGTTGATGATGCTCGTGCGCAGGCGGTCCCCCACGCGGGTGCGGCCCACGAATTGTCCCAGCAAAAGGCGGCGATAGGTGTCCTCATTGTTCATCACATACGGCTCCAGATAGATCACCGGGCATTGATACAGCCGATTGGCCAGCAGGTTCCGTGCAAAGAGCCCCTTCACCTTCCCAGCGGGCCGAGCATTTGGCGTCTGGTAAAGATAAGGTGGCAGGCCGGTGACATTCAGCAGGCTGGTCGTCATCACCTCTCCCAGCGGGATCTCTTCGGCCTGCACGCGGGCGAACAGCCGAGAGAACATCTCGAACCGCACATCCTGCTGGCTCAATTCAGTGCCGCTGTAGCAGCCACCCACCAGGATGTGCGCATGATTCTCCGGCGAATACTGCGGTGCGGCAGCATCGCCCCAGGACTCCGCATTGAAGTGCAGGCACAGCACCACGTCAGGCTTGATCTCCTCATTCACCCGCTTTGCACGCGCATGGATCTCGCTGATCCGGTAGAACATCTTTTCACACTGCCATTGCACCGTCAGCATCCGCTGCTCAGACACGATCCCGTCATAGCGTTCCAGCGGCATCGGCACGCCATTCTCCTTGAGCAGGGCCAAAGCCTCCGCCTTGAAGTCCTCCGGCCGTTGCTTCGTGACCGGTTCTGGGGTTTCCCGCACCAGCGAGACGTACGCCCCCAGCTCCTTCAGGCGCTCCGCCAAAACCTGCGCCGTCAGTAGCGATAGATCCCCCTCCTGGATCGCCTCACCAGGGGCAAAGCTCAGCCTCCGCTCCTCCATCACCCCATACGCACCCCCGATGTGGCCAGGATCAATGGCAAAGTGCAGATCACTCAGCGGCGCACGTCCTGCCAGCGGCGGCAGATCGCCCGGTGCCCGCCAAGTCGTGCCCACCACAGCGGGCGTATCGTTGGCATGACGAAAGGTCACCCGCAAATAAGGCCGCTCGATCAGCCCCGTTTTGATGCTGACACCGTCGTCATCGATCGTCCACAGGTTCGGCAGCAGGCGCCCGTCTAGATACACATCCTTCAGCGCCGCCTCGAATTCCGCACGCGTCATCACGCGGTCCCACTGCGCCAGCTTATCCCAATCGGGCGCAGTGCCCAGCGGGCTCAATTTACTCACGTTCTCCGGCACCGGGATCAGCGGCGGAGGCTCGTCATTCACCGCAGTCTGACCCGCCGCACCGCTCACGCACAGCGCCCAGGCACCGAGTGCCAGGCCGCGATACCACAGAGATGATAAACCAACATTCATGCAGCGATCCTAGCGTGTCTCGAAAAGAAACGCCATCGTTAACCCACACCCCGCCAGCTTTTGCACAAGGCAGCGCTTGATCTCCACCCATCCCTTCCTCTTAGTAGCGCACCGTCATGAGCGATCGCACCCCCGACTCCCCAACCCCACCCGCAGCAGATGACTCCCACCTCCTGCGAATCCTTTTCCTGGGCGACGTCGTCGGCGAACCGGGTCGCAAAGGCGTCTCCGTCATCCTCCCCATGCTCAAGGATGAACTGAAGGTGGACTTCGCCATCGTGAACGGGGAAAACTCCGCCGGCGGTCGCGGCATCACGCCCAAGATCGCCATCAGCCTCATGCGCTGCGGAGCCGCCGTCATCACCACCGGAGACCACATCTGGGATCAGAAAGAGATCGTCTCCTTCATGCAGGACGAGCCACGCCTCCTGCGCCCGCTTAATTACCCAGATGGCACCCCCGGCTACGGCTCCATCGTCCTAGAGACCGCCAAGGGCAAAGTCGGCGTCATCAACCTCCAGGGCCGCGTCTTCATGGCCCAGCAGTTGGAGAATCCCTTCCCCGTCATCAAGGCCGCCGTGGAAGAAATGCGCAAAGAGACCCCCATCATCTTCATCGACTTCCACGCCGAAGCCACCAGTGAAAAAGTCGCCATGGGCTGGCACCTCGACGGCCAAGTCTCCGCCATCGTCGGCACCCACACTCACGTCCCCACTGCTGACGAGCGCGTCCTGCCCAAGGGCACCGCCTATCAATCCGATGCCGGCATGTGCGGCCCGATCGACTCCGTCATCGGTAGCCAGATCGAGCCCGTCCTTGAGCGCTTCCATACCATGCGGCCCGCACGCTTCGGCGTCGGCAGCGGCGCAGTGCGCATCAATGGTGCCCTCATCACCGTCGATCCCACCACTGGCCGCGCCCTGTCCATCGAGCGCATCACCCGCTACTGGCACGACTAAAGTTGCAGCCAAGATGCATCTTTTAGCGGCCAATCTTGTGCTTCTTGCAAGACTCCACCCCCGACGAACGACGTAGAACCATGCCCGTCACCGTTTTCCCTGAACTGACCCGTCGCCACTGGCTCAAAGGAGCCGCCGCCGCCGTATTGGCACCGCGCCTCAGCCCCGCCGCAGAGCGTGGCAGCGAGACCTGGGTCCTCTTCTCCGACACCCACGTCGCCGCCGATGCCGCCGCCGTCTCCCGGGGCCACTGCATGGCGGAGAACCTCGACCGCTGCATCCGGCAGGTCACCGGATTGGCGCAAAAGCCCTTCGGCGTCCTCGTCAATGGCGACTGCGCCTTCAAAGATGGCCAACAGGAAGATTACGCCACCCTGGTGAAGCATCTGGAGCCCCTCCGCGACCACCGCATCCAGGTCCATGCCACGCTGGGCAATCACGACCATCGGGATCACTTCCGCTCCGCCCTCACCAGCCCAGATGACCTCCGGCAGATGCAGGAAAAGCACGTCGAACTGCTCTCCAGCGCCCTCGTGAACTGGGTCCTGCTTGACTCCCTTGATCAGACAGATCACACCCCCGGCCTGCTCGGCAGCGCGCAGCTCGGCTGGCTGGACCGGACCCTGCGGCAGCACCCAGACCGCCCCGCCGTCGTCATGGTGCATCACAATCCCGTCCCCTCAGACCCCAAAGGCCCAGCCACCGCAGATCCCGCCAAAGAAAAGCCCAAGAGCCCCGGTCTCAATGACACCGAAGAGCTCCTCCGCGTCCTCGCCTCCTACCCAAATGTGCGCGCCCTGCTGTATGGCCACACCCACACTTGGCGCAACACCGTGGATGCAAAGACGGGCATCCACCTCATCAATCTCCCCCCCGTCGGCTACCCCTTTTCCGAAGACCGGCCCACTGGCTGGGTGCTGGCGCAGATCGACAAAGAAGGCATGACCTTGGAGCTACACGCCCTGAACCCCAACCACCCCCAGCACAAACAAACCGTGCGGGTGGACTGGATGCGCGCCTAGCTGGAGAGAGTAATTAACTTAGCACTTCCTCACCCACCTAGCGACAGCTCGCCCTGATCCAGTCCGCGTAGCTTCCATCGACGGACTCCGGGCGCACCGAGATGATCTCGGGAGTGTCGTAGGGGTGGGTGTCCAGGAGTCTGGCCTCCAGGCGTGGGAAGTTGTCGGCGGTGGTTTTGAGAAGGGCGATGACCTCGGAATCGTGTTGAACGGACCCCTCCCACCGGTAGATGGACTCGATCCCAGGGATCACATTGACACAAGCTGCCAGTTGAGATTCCACTAGCATGGTGCCAATTTGACGCGCAGTATCGGCATCCGGAAACGTGCAAAAGACCAGAAGAACGTTCATCGCACCATTTTATGAGAACCGCCTTCGTTGACAAGCTTATTCAGCGCATGGACCGCCTGGAACCCCAGGAGGTGCAGCACCTGATGCTGGACTTGCTGCGGGAAAAGGGCTTCCTGGAGAAGGTTTTTCAGGCGCTCCAGGAGGGCATCATCCTGCTGGATGCGGGCGGCTGTGTGACGTACATCAATCGGGCAGCTTGTGAGTTCTTTAACCTGGAGGCTGACGCGGTGATGGGCCAGCAGCTGGCCAAAGGGGTGCACGGCCTGGACTGGAAGGAACTGCTGAAGCCGGGCACGGTGGTGACCAGGGACATCGAGGTTTTTTATCCTGAGAACCGCTTTCTCAACTACACCGTCACCTCCATCGATGATGAGCAGCCCATCGGCTTTGTGATGCTGATCCGCGATATTACGCAGACGCGGAAGCTGACGGAGGAGAAGATCGAGACGGAGCGCATCAATGCCTTTACCCTCCTGGCCGCAGGGGTGGCGCATGAGCTGGGGAACCCGCTAAACTCCATCACCATCCACCTGCAATTGCTGGAAAGGAAGATGCGCAAGCTGGGCAGCAGCGGGGCCAAGCTGCAGGAGCACCTGGATGTGGCGCTGGGGGAGATCAAGCGGCTGGACCTCATCATCGGGCAATTCTTGGCAGCCATCCGCCCCACCAAGCCGCAGTGCCAGCGCCTGCAACTGAATGATCTGGTGGAGGAATGCCTGCGCTTCCTCAAGCCGGAGATTGACCAGCATAAGGTGAAGGTGAAGAAGGAGCTGCGCGCCGACCTGCCCTACATGCCGCTGGACGGCAATCAGATGAAACAGGCCATCTATAACCTGATCCGCAATGCCGTGCAGGCGATGGCTGGCAAGGGCACACTGACGGTGTCCACCACCTTCAACGACATGGAGGTGCGAGTGGGATTTCAAGACACCGGCAAGGGCATCTCTGCGGCGGAGATGAATAGCCTCTTTCAGCCCTTCTTTACCACGCGGAAGTCTGGCACGGGCCTGGGCCTGCTGATCGTGCGCCGCATCATCCGGGAACACGGCGGGGAGATCGACATCAAGAGCCGCGAGGGCGAAGGCACGCTGGTGACGGTGCACCTGCCCCTCATCGAAAAACAGATCCGCCTCCTGAATGCCGGGACGGAGGAACCCACTGACCCCTCATGAACGACCCCGCCAATATCCTCATCGTCGAAGATGAAAAGCATACCCGCGACGGCCTGCGGCAGCTGCTGGAAGATGACTTTGAAGTGTATGTCGCAGCCAATGCGGCGGAGGCGATGGAGCACCTGCAAAACGATGCCATCGATCTGCTGCTGACGGATCTGCGCCTGGGCGGGGACGATGGGATGAAGCTGCTGGAGGCAGCCCAGGCGCTGCCACAGCCGCCAGTGTGCATCATGATGACGGCCTATGGCTCCGTGGAGACGGCGGTGGAGGCTATGCGCCGCGGGGCGTATCACTTTGTCACAAAGCCGCTGAACCTGGATGAGGTTGAACTGCTGGTGAAGCGCGCACTGCGTAGCCGCACCCTGGAATCAGAGAACCAAACGCTACGCCAGCAGGTGGATCGTAAGTTCTCCGTGCAGGGCATCCTGGGGCAATCAGAGATGATGAAGCCCATCCTCGGCACCATGCAGCAGGTGGCCCCCACTCGCGCGACGGTCCTCATCGAGGGTGAGAGCGGCACCGGTAAGGAACTGGTGGCCCATGCCATCCACCACTTGAGCGGCCGCCCCAAGAACAAGATGGTGACGGTGCACTGCGCAGCGCTGGCCCCGCAGATCCTGGAGAGCGAGCTCTTTGGCCACGAGAAGGGCTCCTTCACCGGGGCGCAAGAACGCCGCATCGGGCGCTTTGAGCTGGCAGATGGCGGCACTCTTTTCCTGGATGAGATCGGCGAGATCGATGCCAGCACGCAGGTAAAGCTGCTGCGTGCCATCGGGGAGCAGACGATCGAGCGCGTCGGCAGCAGCAAGCCCATCAAGGTGGATGTGCGAGTGATCGCCGCGACGAATCGCGATCTCGCCAGGATGGTGGAAGAGGGTAAATTCCGCGAGGACCTCTACTGGCGGCTGCACGTCGTCACCATCCTGATGCCGCCGCTGCGCACGCGGAAGGAGGATATCCCCGTGCTGGCAGAGCACTTTGCCAAAGAGATGGCCACCGCGAATGGTAAGGCCGTGAAGCCGCTGGGGGATGACGTCCTGCCCGCCCTGATGACCTATGACTGGCCCGGTAATGTGCGAGAGCTGCGCACCGTAATCGAGCATGGTGTGGTGATGAGTAACAGCACGCGCATCCTGCTAAAGCACCTGCCTGCCTACCTGGGGCAAAACTCCGCCAGCCTGCGTCACAGCGTCCCGCGCACCCACCCCATGCCAGCACTTGCGCCCGCAAGCCCAGCCACCAGCGCGGTGCCCGTCGTTACCGATCTGGACCTCAACCACCTGGAGATCGAGGCCATCCGCGAGGCCCTATCGCGCACCGGAGACAACCGCACCGAGGCAGCGAAGGTGCTGGGCATCAGCCGCCGCACTCTCCAGCGGAAGCTGAAGGAACTGGGGCTGGTGCGTCGGCATCGGCCACGCCTGACCCGACCTGACCCCGAAGCCTGATCGTTCCCCACGCCCCCACTTTGCCCATCCATGTCCCATCCAAATCACTCACGCACCTCAGCAGACACCCATGGAAATGGACTGCGGTACATCTTCTTCGTGCTCGCCATCGTGCTCTCTCTGGTGCACGTCTTCGTGAACTTTCGGGGCCTCAGCAGCGCCACGGGCATGGATCAGGCACAGCTCGCGCGAGAGATCGCCAGGGGTAATGGCTTCCAGACCAAAGTCATCCGCCCTTATGCATGGGCGCAAACGATCGAGGCAGCAAAGAACATCCCGCTCAACGCCATGCCGGATCTCTGGCAGCCACCGCTCCAGCCGGTCCTGCTGGCGCCGGCGTTTAAGCTTCTGGAACGCTGGAGCATTTACGTGCCAGAGCGCGGCAGCACGGTCTTCATCCTGGATCGCGTGGTGGCCTGCTATGGCGTCGTCTTTTTCCTCCTGGCCATCCTGCTGACGCACGGTGCGGCGAGTCGGCTCTTCGATGACAAGATCGCGGGCATCACGGCCATCTGCCTGATCGTCTGCCAACCGCTCTGGGGGCTGGCCACCAGTGGATCGCCCCTCACGCTGCTGATGCTGGAATTTGCCGCCGGCTTTCGGCTCTTCGTTTCCGCCATCCGCCGGGCGCAGGCAGGCCAATCCGCCGGATTCATCCACCTGCTACTGGGCGTGGTGTGCGCGGCCATGCTGCTGACGCATTGGATGTCCGTGTGGTTGATCGCGGGCTTCATCATCGCCGCACTCACCGTGCTGCCCAGCCGAGTGGCCGCCGCAGTTCCGATGATCATCCTCACGCTGCTCACCGCAACCGCCTGGGGTTACCGGAACTACATGGTGTGTGGGGATCCCCTCGGTGCCACGAAGACGCTCTTTCAGGCCATGATCTTCGCCGGGCAAGAGGACGTGCTGCTGCGGGACTTCTCCATCAACGTGCAGGCCGTGGACGTCCAGAGCAGCCTGAAAGAGCTCACCGCCAACTGGGCGGACCTGCTGGACAAGGCAGGGATCCTCGTCGGCAGCCTAGTGGTGGCCCTGCTCTTTCCACTGGCCCTGGTGCATCGCTTCAAGAATGCCGAGACTTCGCTGGCACGCTGGGCGCTGGCCGCAATTTTTGCGGCGGCGGTCGTGGGTCTGGGGCTGGCCGGTATCCGGGAGGACTTTGGGGACGAACACAACCTGCTGGCGGTGTTGACACCTATCCTCACCGCCTTCGGCGTGGCGATGCTGGCCACGGCGTGGTCTCGCTTTAGCCCACAAGCAGGGCCATTTTGGAGCCAGGCAGGCTACGCCCTCATCGCCATCGCTCTGTCCGCCCTGCCAATGATCGCCCGGCTGCCGACCGCCCTCAAAGCCGGCCTCGCCATGCGCAATCAGCTCGCCCACTGGCCGCCCTACCTGCCGGAGCGGGTGGCCGTGCTGCCGCTGATCATGGAGCCCAACGAGATCATCGCTGCCGATGCACCGTGGTTCTCCGCCTGGTATGCGGATGTGACGTCGGTGTGGATTCCAGCCCAACGCTCCGACTTTGAAGCCATGCGGAAAACCGCCGCAGACCAAAAGAGCCCCTTCGCCGGATTCCTGATCACCCCCATCTCTGCCGCCGTCCCTGAATACCTGGGGCAGATCTTTGAAGGCCCCTACTCAGAGTGGCCAGACCTCGTCTTCCGAGGCCCCATGCTGGGCTTTGACCGCGAGTTTGTCCCCTTCCCCGACTTCCCCTACAAAGTCCCAGTCCCACTGGTGCCATTCACCGTGAGTGGCGGGGATAGCCAGAGCATGCTCATGTCATTCTACACCGATCGCCAAAGGAAGATCAAGAAGCGGGAGGAGTAGCCTCACCCCGATGAACAATTAAATGCATCCGAATAGGACTACGCCGTCCCAAAGAACCCACCCAGCTTGCGGATGCGTGTCGGGTGGCGGAGCTTGCGGAGCGCTTTGGCCTCGATCTGGCGGATACGCTCGCGGGTGACGGCGAATTGTTTACCCACCTCTTCCAGCGTGCGGCCAGATCCGTCGGATAAGCCGAAGCGTTGCTCAAGCACCTCACGCTCGCGGGCGCTGAGGGTATCCAAGACATCGCGAAGCTTGTCACGCAGGAGGTTCATGGCCGTCAACTCCATGGGGTTTGAGGCCTCTTTGTCCTCAATGAAATCGCCGAATTCAGTGTCGCCATCGCCATCGCCGACCTTTGTTTGGAGGGAGACAGGCTGCTGAGCCATGCGCAGAACAGAGCGCACGCGGTCAACGGGAAGATGCACCTCTTCCGCGATCTCCTCCGGCGTTGGGTCGCGCCCTAGTTCCTGCAGCAGTTGCTTGTGCACACGCATGAGCTTGTTGATCGTCTCAATCATGTGCACCGGGATGCGGATGGTGCGGGCCTGATCAGCGATGGAGCGCGTGATCGCTTGGCGAATCCACCACGTCGCATAGGTGGAGAACTTGTAGCCACGGCGGTATTCAAATTTTTCGACCGCGCGCATGAGCCCCATGTTGCCCTCTTGGATGAGGTCAAGGAAGGAGAGGCCGCGATTGGTGTACTTCTTGGCGATGGAGATGACGAGCCGCAGGTTGGCCTCAATCATCTCGGTCTTGGCGCGGGTGGAATCGCTCTCTGCCTTTAGCGCCTCAGTGACGGTCTGGTGGTAGGCTTCCACCGTTTGCCAGGCACCCTGTTCAAACTGGCGCAGGCTCTCCGCCGCGACTTCGTTATTCTTATTACCACTGATCTGCCGCTGTAGCTCGTAAAGCTCTGCCTGCTTGGCCTGAAGAAGTGCGACGAGGTCTTCGTTGATCTTCTGCTTGAAGAAGAACTTACCACAGACTTTGAAGAACACGTTCCGGGCGATATCGAAGTCTTTCCTGCGTGCTTCCAGCTTCGTCTTCGGGGAGGATGCCAGCAGCATCGCGGCCCCCTCGGCCTTGGAAAAAGCGTCGCGGGCCTGGGTGATGAGGCCGGGTAGCTTTTTGAAATAGCTCTCCCTCTCGTCGAACTTGCGGTCGATGACCAGTCGGTCAAACCGCTCAATTCCGGTGGCGAGACCTTCCGCCAATTGCAAGATCGAATGCCCAACGAAGCCAACGCTCTGGAGGCAGTCCATCAGGTGGTTCTCGGCCTTTTCGATCCGCTTGGAGATCTGAATCTCCTGCTCGCGAGTTAGCAAAGGCACTTGACCCATCTGGCGCAGATACATGCGCACAGGGTCGTCCAACATGTCCAACTTACCCGCGCTGTCGTCGCCACCTTCTGCGGCGGTCTCAGAGCTAGGTTTGGTAACTGGCGCAGCGCGCTCCAACTCAGTGTCATCAACGATCTTGATCTCCAGCCCACGCAACC
>CAZCAL010000057.1:0-5399 GCA_964496625.1 uncultured Verrucomicrobiaceae bacterium
CCCAAAACGCCGGATCCATCTCAAAAAGTGAACTCATGTATTTTGCCGCGAAGGATAGGGCGGTACTGAACACGAGCGAAATCATCAGCAACAGCATGATCGCCAGAACCATTCCGAAGGAGAGGAGGCGTGAGCGCACCCACTCCCACCAAGGTTGGGAGCGCGTCATCGTCGGCGCACCCCAGATGGTGTTCAAGGCACTACGCACCTCTCCAAAGAAGCCAGTCGCACCCACCAGCAAGACGACCATGCCAACGATGGTCGCCATGACTCCTGAGCTGTGCGTGGTAGCACTTCGGACCATGTCTTGCACAGCAGCCGCCGTCTTTGCCCCCACGTACGATTGAATTTGGTTATCGAGATGGCCTCTGACCGCCTCTTCGCCCAACATGGCCCCGCAGACGCTGAGAACGAGAACGAGCATAGGTGCGATGGAAAAGATGGCGTAAAAGGAGAGCGAGGCACTTAGCCGTGGGATGTTGTCCTGAGACCACTCATCGGCTGCTTTCTTTATGAGTGTCCAGAACTGTTGTCGGCGAGTCGGAGGCGAGCGACGACCTTTGTCGGGATCTGAGTTCAGCGTCGAGGGATTGGAAACGTGGTCCCAGTCTTCGGAGTCAGCAAAGCGCCCCCGCACGGCAAACTTCTCTCGTTTTTCAATGCTGGGGCGTGGGCTCATTCGCATCTGGGGTTCTAGCGCTGGGAGAGCCCGCCAGTGAATCAGTAGCCCGAATGTTGCTCGGCCTTGTTCTCGATCTTATTGCCAAGATGCTGCACGTCGCGGCCGAGGCCGCGCATGGTCTTGCAGCTTGAAAGCAGGCCAATGGTGAAGAAGATGCCAACAACAATTTGGATGGTTTTCATGGAATGAACGGGTGAGAATTTTAGATTGGTGGGGCGATAGCGTGGTGCCTTGCCACGCCACCGCCCCTGGGTTTTCTTTGGGGTCCCGCGGGCGGGAAAGCTGCATTGTCACACGGAGGGACGGCGTCCCATGACAAAGCTGATGAGGAACAGGACCAGGAAGACGAAGAACAGGATCTTCGCTATCCCCGCAGCTGCGCCAGCAATGCCGCCAAAACCAAGCACGGCGGCGACGATGGCAACAATAAAAAAGACGAGGGCGTAGTGGAGCATGATGTTATTTTGGGGGGTGCAGATTGGGAAGTGCGGGAGCGCCTAAAGGCTGGCGATGAATTCGCGGATCTTGTCCTTGGTCTCGCCAGTCTTTTGCTGGAGACGACCGAGCAATTCATCCTCTGTGCCTTCTTCGAAAAGAAGATCATTGTCAGTGAGCTGCGCCCACTTTTGTTTCACGCTGCCCTTGATTTCGTTCCAGCGTCCGTTGAGTTCGAGTTTTGTCATGGTGTTGTTTGGGTTTGGGGTTGTAGAAGGAAAATGGGAGCGCGGATGACGCTGCGATTATGCGGCGGCTTCATCATTGATCCCTGGGACAAACCAGCCGCCGATGGCGATCTGGGTGAGACGTTGGTCGTGGCGACCCGCCCGCTCCGCGACATCGCTAAGGAGTGCAGCAACTTCTTTGAGCTTAAGAGCCTTGGCGAAGGCGCTGCCCGTGCCGAAGCCAGCAATCTCATAGTGGGCTATTCGCTGTGCATTGGCGATGATCGCCGCATCGATTGTGGCTGAGTCTCCAGTTTCGTCGGTGCTTCGGCGGGCTTCGCGAATCAGGCCATCCATGGCCTCACAGGTGATGCCGTCGGGTGCGGTTTGGAGGAGATCGCAGGCTTCCTCGACACCGAGGATTGTTTCGCTATTGTCTTCTTGCATCGCGGTGAGGAACTGACGCAGTTCATCGCTGGTACACGCATTGATCATGTCTGGAAGCGTCTGACGGAATTGGATCGCGGCGTCATAGAGATCTCGCACCTGTTCTTCGAGCAAATCCTTGAGCGATTGTTTCATAAAAATCAGAGGGAGTGATGAAGTTCATTGGGGGCTTCTAAGTTTAGAGCATTCGAAGTGCCAGCGGACCACGTCCGCTGCTGATCCCTTATGAATAGGCCGTTCGAACCCCGGATGCCTTGGCATCTTATGTCTGCCAACGTATGCGTTTTGCATGAAGCGCTGTGGCTTGTGAGGCTTTTTGCAAGGTTGATCTATTGGCCGATGGATGTAGGCTTACTCCCCTCAATTTTGGACCGATGTCTCGTAAATTTGAAGCCAATCATGCAGCATTGGTGCTCTTCACAGGGGCGCTGGTGGTATCGACGATGCTGGTGGGTTTCTGGACTTGGTCGGGCTTGAACGCTAATTTGCGGGAACGAGGCAATGCACGATCGCGGATGTTAGCCTGGCAAGAGGTGTTCTCGACGATTGTGGATGCAGAGACTGGAGCGCGAGGCTTCGTGATCACTGGCCAGGATTCTTACCTTGAACCATATCGCTCCGCTTCAAAACGCTTGGAGCAGACTCTGGCGAAGGCCGTTGATCTTGAGAGTCGTGTCGATGGAGCAGGTGGGGAGGCACACGCCTTGGCACTCAGCAATGCCGCAAACGCTGCGATGGAAGAGGTGACGTTGACGGCCACTGTCGCATCGAACGATGGCCAGGAGGCGGCTACTACCTTGATCCGGGACAACACGGGGAAATTAGCGATGGATGTCTTTCGCACCATGGCTACTGCACATCTTCACGTGCTTGACGGGAATGTGAAGAAATTTGATGAAGCTCTCGCAGACTCCCTAAGAGCTGGCGGAATGAGCATGGCCGCATTGGGCCTTGCCGCGATCATTGCGGGCGCTGCTGCATGGAGTCTGATGCGTGTCTCAGCACGGCAAGAGCAGCGCAACGCCCGGCTGGCAGCTGAGCGGGAAAAGGCCGAGCGGCGGAGCATGGAAAAGAGCAGCTTTCTGGCAACCATGAGTCATGAGGTGCGGACGCCGATGAATGCAATTCTTGGATTTGGCGAGCTCCTGGAAGGGGAAGTGGGTGATGCGAAGCTCAAAAGTTATGCGCGCTCCATCGTCACCAGTGGACGCGCTTTGCTACAGATCATCAACGATGTCTTAGACCTTTCGAAGATTGAAGCTGGAATGATGGACATTGCATTGGAGCCGTGCAACGTCAGAGAATTGGTGGTCCAGATAGAGCAGCTTTTCGGCACGCAGATGACGAACAAGGGGGTCACTTTCTTTGGGGAGGTTGCAGCAGGAGTGCCCAGCAGCCTTTTGCTGGATAGCATGCGGCTTCGTCAAGTGCTGGTCAACTTGGTCGGTAATGCGTTGAAGTTCACCGATACCGGTTCCGTGGTGTTGCGCATCTTTGGGCATCGAGATAACTCTGTCAGCAGCCGCTATTGTTTGATGATCGAAGTGGCAGACACTGGCATCGGGATCGCTCCTGAAAAGCAGGAACAAATTTTCCGCCCTTTTGTGCAGTCGGGCATGCAAAAGGAGCGGGAGATGAAAGGCACGGGATTGGGTCTGGCGATCGTCAAGCGCTTGGTGCAGCTCATGCGCGGATCAATCGAAGTCGATAGCAAACAGGGCAAAGGAGCAACGTTCCGAATCCGTCTGCCCGAGGCGGAAGTCTCTGCTCGACTGCCGAAAGCGATGACTGAGATTGATCCCGTGGTCGATTTTGCAGTGTTTAATCCATCGCGTATCTTGGTAGTGGACGACAACGAGGTGAACCGAGAACTTGTCCGATCATTCTTTGCTGGAACAGACCATGAACTCATCGAGGCGGAAAATGGTCTTCAAGCGATTGAGGCGATTGAAATCGAAAAGCCCGATGTGGTCCTGATGGATATCCGTATGCCCATCCTGGATGGGCGAGAAGCATTGGAGCACCTCCGGCAAAAAAGGGATCTGGACTTGATGCCAGTGATCGCAGTGACGGCGTCAAGCATGGCGAAGGAAGAAGAGGTGCTGCGGAAGGTGTTTAATGGCTATCTGCGCAAGCCGTTTTCTCGGCACCAGCTTTTTCAGGAGTTGGAGCGGTTTGTGGCCAAGGTGGATCCGCCAGTTCCCACTGCCAAAGAGATCCTTCCGCACAATGCGCCGGATTGGCGGGAGCTCGCTCGGCAACTAAGAGAGACAGAAGCAAATGATTGGCCCGGAGTACGTGATGGAATGGTGTTGTCCGAAGTGATTGCGTTCGGCAATCGATTGCGTTCGCTGGCTACAAAACACGGCTGCCCCAAGTTGGAGTGCTTTGCCAAGCAGCTGATCGAGGAAGGGGAAAGCTTTTCACTCGGAAACTTGGAGAAATCTCTTGCCGCATTCCCAGCGCTGGTGGAGGAAATCACCGTTAGCACAGCACCATGATCACCCCTTCTGCGCAACGCCCCACCATCTTAATTGTTGATGATCAGGAGGAGAATCTCCGTGTCGTTGGTAGTGTTTTATCCATCATGGGGTATGACATCGTTCCGGCGACTTCTGCGGAGCAGGCGCTGAAGCGATTGTCGGCACGAAAAGTGGATCTGGTGCTCATGGATATGTTCATGCCTGGCGTGGATGGATTGGAGGCTTGCAGGCAGATCAAAATGAATCCGCAGTATGAGGGGATACCAGTGATCTTTTTGTCCGCTTCGGACGACAAAAACACCATCGTTCAGGCATTAGAAGCCGGTGGGGTTGACTATGTGACGAAGCCGTTCAATCGGGCAGAATTGCTCTCCCGAGTCCGCACACAACTCACGCTGAAGGAGTCACGAGATCAATTGCACAACCTTGCGGAAGATAAAGATGAGCTGCTGGGCATCTTGGCGCATGATTTGAAGAATGGTCTAGCGGGCATCCAGCTCAGCAGCAGCCTCCTCCAGGAACGGGCGGACGAACTTCCGAAGCGTTGTGCAACTCTTGTCGATAACATCGCGAACACCACGGATCGGCTCCTTAGCTACATGAGAGAGTTCTTGGCCAATCAATTGGCAGAACATCTTTCGCTAGAGCCGCAGAGCGTTAGCTTGGCGGATCTTGTGCGGAGCGTTGTTGCTTCACATGAATCGGCCGCAGCCTCCAAGAATATGGAGCTAAAGGTGCAGGTTCAGGGGGAAGCCCCCTCCGTCAAAGCGGATCCAGAGGCTTTGCGGCAGGTGATTGAAAACATTGTCTCCAATGCCATCAAGTTCACCCCTGAGTCTGGGACAGTGGTGATCAGTCTACCAACACCGTCACTTGGTCGTGCTCAAGTAGTCGTGAGTGACAGCGGGCCAGGATTCTCCCCTGACGACCGAGGGAAAATTTTTTCGCGCTACGCTCGACTGAGTGCCCGACCGACAGGCAACGAGCCCTCAACGGGATTGGGTCTCTCTATCGTGAAGAAGCTGCTTACCGGGATGGGAGGCGACATTATTCTTTCACCGAATGCCGGAACTGAGGGCGGGGCAGAATTTACACTGACACTACCGCTCGCAAGTGCCGAGCCAC
>CAZCAL010000057.1:5409-13165 GCA_964496625.1 uncultured Verrucomicrobiaceae bacterium
TTAGCTTTTCCTTTTTATAACAAGCCATGGATATACTCATCGTCGATGACGAAAAAATCATTCGCGACTCAGTGAGCCAGCTGGTGGAAGACGCTGGACACTATGCGGAAACTGCGTCGAATATGGCCACCGCCCTGAGTTCCCTCAGGGAAGCTGCATTTGATTTGGTGCTCCTGGACGTCAACCTGGGGGCGGAAAACGGACTTGACGTTCTTGGGGAGATTGGGCGTTGCCACCCTGACGTCCCCGTGGTGGTCTTTACTGCTGCCGCCACGATTCACACAGCGGTGGAGGCAATGCGTCAGGGAGCACTGGACTTTTTGGAAAAGCCTTTTACCCGCCAGCAGTTTATGATTGTTCTCTCACGAATCCAAAAGCATGCAAAGCTGGTGGAGCGTGTTCAAGAGTTACAGCAGGAGGTCGCCAGCCAATCTCCAGAGGCGGTATTTGAGTCCCAAAATGACGAAGTTAGAAAGGTCTTTGAGATTCTTTTCCGTGCTGCGAACACACCCGCATCCGTCTTGATTTTGGGCGAAAGTGGCACAGGCAAAACTGTGGCAGCGAGGGCGGTTCATCAAGCAAGTGATCGAGCTAGTAAGCCTTTCGTGACGGTGAACAGCCCAGGCCTTTCCCGAGAGTTGATTGAGAGTGAACTTTTCGGTCACGCTAAAGGGGCGTTCACGGGAGCGATGAAGGACCATTGGGGGAAAGTGAAGGCCGCAGAGGGTGGCACCTTGTTCCTTGATGAGATCGGGGAACTGCCTCTCGAACTACAGGCAAAGCTATTGCGGCTCCTTCAAGAGCGTGAGTATGAACGTGTGGGCGAGACGAATACGCGGAAAGCGGATGTGCGCATCATCACGGCGACGAATCGAAACCTCAAAGAGGCTGTGGCAGCGGGTAGCTTCCGCGAAGATCTCTATTACCGACTCAATGTCATCACCGTCGAGATGCCTCCCCTGCGCAGACGTCCAGAGGATATCGTGCAGTTTGCCGAAGGTTACCTTCGCTTCTTTGCCCAGCAGGTTGGGCGTCCGTTGCGAGGGTTTTCGGCAGATGGGAGACAGCACATTCTCACGCATCGCTGGCCCGGCAATTTGCGGGAGTTACGCAATGCGATTGAGCGTGCGGTGATCCTCTGTACTGGAAAAGAAGTATGTGCGGCAGACTTACCGAACAACTCGGAGGGCGTCTCATCAGAGGAAGGTGCGGCTCAGCCCTTAGTTGGTAGCGCTGTGACTCTTGAAGAGCTGGAGAACTCCCACATCAGAGCCATGCTTGAGGCACTGCCGAATCTGACTGACGTAGCACGTGTTCTGGGTATTGACCAAGCGACGCTCTACCGGAAGCGCAAGAAGCTTGGCATTGATTGACGCCGCACCAGCGGCCATGCAATCTGCAAAAAGCATTCACTCCGTCTTGCATGATGCACGGAAGGTCAGACAGCGGACATGTGAGCTGATGTGGCGTCGATGCCCATTGCTGGGGAGTTGGGGCGTTCGTTGCACCTCTTGGCATCTGCTTTGCGCTGTTTGAAACAGCAGCCCAAGAGCCTCCACCCAACACCAAACCGCTTCTCCTCGATTTCCGCGATGGAAACGTCCACATCATTTGTTCCAATCACACCCAGCAGTGTGAAGAGAAGCATTTTCTCAATCCTCTCTGCGGCCGCAGAGTATATTTCCGCTCGACTGAGTCTGGCGAAGGAAGAGGCGGCCCTGGCTGCAAGAGACCTCGTTCAGCTACTGGTGCTGGGCGCCACAGCGCTTGTTGCCACGGTCGTTGCCTATGGATTGGTGATCGCAGCCGCAGTGGTCTGGAGTGCGTCTAAATGGTGGGGAGGCGACTGGGTGCCCGCGTTATTGAGTGTCGCCTGCACCCAGGTAATGCTGGCCCTAATTTGTGGTCGGCAAGCGCTGCGGAGAGCAAAACTAGCCTCATGGTTTAAATCAACGATCAAGGAGTTTCAGGAGGACGAAGAATGGCTACGAAATACGAGAGACGCATCGAAGCTTTGACATCGGAGGTAGCGCTGAGTCGCACTCGCATTCAGCGTCGCATGGCGGAACTGGAGGAACAGTTGGATGTTTCTCAGCGGGTGCGCAACGAGCTGTCAGCACATCCATTCAAGTGGTTGGCGCTGAGTGCTGCGGGAGGCTTCGTCGCCTCCAAGCTTCTTCCCTTTGCGTTTCGATTCGCACGTCGATCTTGGGTCACGTCATTACTTGCACCAGCGGCCCGCATCGCAATCGCTGCTGTGGCACCAGCGATAGCGGATTCGATCAGCAGACGAGTTGGTTTCGTGCCCCCGTCAGTGCACGAGCCGAGGACTCTGCATGTCTCATGACGCGCTTTCAGTTCAGCGCAGTCATCAAAATGTGTCCACATTACCACACTGTAACGTGACCCCATCCGCGATTCCCGTGAGGATGTGTCCGCCATGAAAATGCACACACCTAAATCATTGATCGTTAAAATCGCACTGCTCGGGCTCATGCTTGGCGGTACTTCGTTTGCCCACTCATCGCGGGCACCTCGTCTGCGGGATCTGGACGGTGATGGCATTCCCAATATCAGCGACGCTGACATTGACAACGACGGCATCCTCAATGGGGATGACCCGAATGTCGATGGTGGGATTGCCCTCAGCGGCCCTTACGCCGGACGCTACATCGGAGACAAATACAACAACAACTCTTCGCGCGAAACCGACATCGACTCCGATGGCCTTGCGGACAATTCGAACCTTGAGTTGGACATCGACGGCGATGGCCTACTGGACACTGATCCTGCCGAACTTGACATCGATGGCGATGGCCTGCTGGATTCCGACCCCTTGGAGTTGGATACAGATGGCGATGGTCTCGTCAATACGCGGGACCTTGATGACGACGGCGACGGGATCCGTGACAGCGAAGACCTTGACGACGACGGCGACGGTATCCCTGATCTTGAAGATCCTTCCCACGTCGGCGCGGTGATGCCTTTGGCAAAAGGTCCGATTGGTGACGGGTTTGCGCCTGCGTCTCTGGCCGGGCAGACATACATCACCCAGAAGAACGGCAAAGCGGAGTTCCATCGGCTGGTCTTCACGAGTGATACGACAGGCACCATCTCAGAGGGTCGCCACTCCAAGCCATTCACCTTTAGCTACGCGATCAATACCGAATCGACTGCGGTCATTACCATCAACACCGGAAGAAATGAATCTTCTATGCTGACGATTGACTTCGCTGTTGGCACCTATTCCGAGCAGGAATTCGAACATGGCCGTCTTGAGAAGGCCAAAACCGGAGGAATCTCCCTGGCCGTCAATCCATAAACAGTTTCTGTGGGTTGGTCAGGCAGGATGGCAGCAGAGCAGGCGGAGGAGGCCTGTTTCTGCTGCCATTCGGTTTTCTGGGAGGTGGCAATGCATTACCAAATGGTAATGATCCACCCGGCATGGGGGCTTGTTGTTCGGGAGCAAACCCGCAAACTTATCCTTCGCCTCCCTTTTTCCGCGCTGGCACCGGGCTCAAGCTAGTGCGACGATCAAGAAACCCTGAGACCACATCGTTTATTCTACTTCTAGCGATTCCCACCATGACTCCGCTTTCCCTGCTCCGATTCGCGTTGCCCCTTTGTATTGGGTTTAATTTCGCATACACAACGCTGGCACTTGCCACGACGTCGGCAGATTTGGCCGCAGAGGCCATCGCCAAGAATCCGGAGATTCAGTACTATGAGGCGCAAATCGCTGTGGCACGCGGTGATCGGCAGAAGGCTGGTGAGTATGCGAATCCAGAGTTGGGTGTCGAATTCGGCCACAAGAAGATAGTCGAAATTAGCGGGGAAGTAGAGGGAGAAGGACGTGTCTGGCGTGCGCAAATGATGCAGGTATTTGATTTCCCAGGTCGGATGGGACTGCGTAAGGCTTTGGCAGATCACGACATTGCGCTGGCAG
Source organism: uncultured Verrucomicrobiaceae bacterium (assembly GCA_964496625.1). Classification (GTDB taxonomy): domain Bacteria; phylum Verrucomicrobiota; class Verrucomicrobiia; order Verrucomicrobiales; family Verrucomicrobiaceae; genus JACKQF01. The sequence continues at coordinate 9,356 of CAZCAL010000057.1, forward strand.
AGCTGGGGCTGGCGCAGTTTAAATCCCAATTGACCAACCAGGTGAAAGCATTGGCGGGGGAGATTTTGTTGCTCCGCCAAAAAGAAAATGCCACGCAGTCGGTGATGGATCGCCTGCAAGCGTTGGTGGAGGTTTTGGTCCAGCGGGACACGGGCAATATCAGCGCCAAACTCGAACGGAGAATTTTGGAAGCCAGCCTTGTGACCAGTGATCGTACACGCACCGACGCCGCCAAAGAAGTTGCTGAAGCAACCGTGGAGCTGAATCTACTCTGCGGACGTTCAGCGGAGGCGAAGCTGGAACTTGAGGACAGCCTGCCAGCCTTCCCTCAATCACCAGACTTGAACGGATTGATGCAACTTGCAGCCATCGGCAATTTTGATCTCCAGCAAAAGCGCATGGGCCTAGCACGCCAGGGGATCAAGGTGGATTTAACCAAGTCCGAGCGGTGGGGGAACATCAGTTTTGGTGGCTACTTGGCTGGCGAACGACATTACGAAAAGGACTTCGAGGGAGGCGTCGCAGTCAGCATCCCATTGCCGCTGTGGAACAAGAACAAGGGTAACATCGCTGCGGAAAAGGCGCGCGAAGCACAGGCAGAAGCACAGATGTTGGCAACATTGCGTGATCTTGAAGGGGGGCTGGCCAAAGCGCTCTCTGGCTACAACGCAGAGCTGGGTTCGCTGGGGCGGTGGCGTGTCGAGAGTGAAAAGGAATTCCAAGCAGCAGCAGAAGAGGCGGACAAACATTACCGCCTAGGGGCCGTGCCTGCACCGACGTATGTGGAGATGCAACGCGGCTATCTAGAAGCGCTGGATGCGCTGATCCAAACCCGCCGCAACGCTTGGCTGCATCTGATGCAACTCGAGCGTCTGACTGGTGGTAGCCTGAGCAAGAAACCATGATTTCTTCGATCCTTAACTTCTCGCTGCACAATCGCCTTTTCGTCATCTTGGGCGCACTGGTGCTGCTGGGGGCAGGTATTTTTTCTGCGCGTCACTTGCCAGTGGATGCTGTGCCGGACATCACGAATGTCCAAGTGCAGATCAATACGGTGGTGCCGGCACTGGCGCCTGAAGAGACGGAAAAGCTGGTCACTTATCCGATGGAACAGGCGCTAATGGGCACCTTGGGCCTCAAAGAATTTCGGTCACTGACCAAGAGTCGCTTGTCGCAGATTACTTTGGTGTTTGAGGAGGGGACGGATGTCTTTCGGGCACGTCAATTGGTAAGCGAGCGACTGGAGCAGGTGGAACTGGCCCACGATCTCGTGCCGAAGCTCTCGCCGCTGAGCACGGGCTTGGGAGAAATCGTCTATTACACACTCGACTTCACTTCCGATGCGCCAGAGCGGAAGAATCCTCGGCAGGAGCAGCTGATGGAATTGCGAGACGTGCATGACTACGTCGTAAAGCCCTTTCTCCGGCAAGTGCCCGGCGTTGCGGAGGTGAACAGCTCTGGCGGATTCGAGCGGCAGCTGGTCATTCTCCCAAAACCTGAAGCATTACGCTCGGCAGGGATGACCATCGCAGAGTTGGCGAGCGTGATCGGCCAAAACGTGAACAACACGGGTGGAGGCGTGATTGAACAAGGCACGGATCGGGTGCTGATCCGCGGAGTTAGCAAGGCGACCGGGATTGATGATTTGGCAAATCTGCCCGTCAAATTTGCTGCTGCGGCAGAACCTCTCAAGGTCAAGGATCTAGCGGACGTGGGCATCGGCAATGAAGTGCGCACGGGTTGCGCAGTCGAGAACGGCCATGAGGCAGTGCTTGGCACGGTGATGATGCTGGTGGGCGAAAACAGTCGCGTGGTTTCATTGCGTGTGGAGAAGAAGCTGGCGGAACTTCAAGAAAAACTGCCCAAGGGAATGAAGCTACGGATTCAATACACCCGCAGCGAGGTGGTGAACCACACCATCGATACGGTGAAAAAGAATCTCTTCGAGGGGGCTGTGCTGGTGGTAGCGTTGCTGCTACTCCTGCTGGGGAATTGGCGCGCTGCGTTGATCGTTGCTACTGCTATTCCACTGGCCTTCCTCTTTGCACTCATTGGAATGACGTTTGGCGGGGTTTCGGGGAACCTCATGAGTCTCGGTGCGGTGGACTTTGGACTCATCATCGATGGTGCGGTGGTGATGGTGGAAAATGCCACACGTGTCTTGAGCGAGCGACAGCTACACCTTGGCAGACCGCTGAATGCAGAAGAGCGCATGGAGGCAGTGCGGGATGCAGCGAAGCAGGTAGGGACGCCGATGTTCTTTGGCGTGCTGATTATCACTCTGGTGTATGTGCCGATTTTAGCGCTGACTGGGATTGAAGGAAAAATGTTCCATCCGATGGCGATCACCGTGATGTTGGCATTGGGCGGCGCGCTGATTCTAGCGCTTACTTTGATGCCGACGCTATGCTCTCTATTGCTGCGGGGGAAGGTGCAAGATGGTGACAATGCCCTCATGCGCATGGCCAAGTGGATCTATGCACCCTTACTGCAATTCACTTGGGAATGGCGTTGGATCGTGGTGGCTGCGGTATTGGCATTGATGGCAGTGACGGCTGGCATCACCATGACCTTGAAGCAGGAGTTTGTGCCGACTCTGAACGAGGGTTCATGGACGGTGATGGTGTATCAATCATCCAAAACGAATCTTACCACCTCTCTAGACCGATGCTGCAAGACGCAGCGATATCTGTTGGATCATGTGCCGGAGATCACGCGTGCCTTTGCACGTATCGGCACGAGCGATGTAGCCACCGATCCGATGTCGCCCGGTGAATATGACCTCTATCTATTCTACAAGCCCGAAAAGGAATGGAGGCAGGAGCACGGCAAGCCTGTATCGCGTGATCGGCTGGCAGCTATCATTCGGCAAGAGCTCAGCAAGGAAGTGCCGGAACAGAATTACTACTTTGCGCAGCCGATCCAGATGCGTTTCAACGAGATGCTGGAAGGCTCCCGCGCAGAACTAGCAGTGAAGATTTTTGGCGAAGAGTATGATGTGATGGAGAGCATCGGTGAGAAGTTGAAGGGAATCCTGGAAAGCATGGCTGGCACTGCTTCGGCGGAATTTGAAACCCAAGGGCGCGTGCCTGCGCTAGAGATCCGCGTGAATCGCGCCTCTCTACTCAAATACAATGTGGAAGCCGCACAGGTAAATGCGGCGATTGCCACCGCGATGGCTGGGCACATTGTCGGCACGCTGATTGAGCACGAGCGGCTGCGTGACATCGTGGTGCGGCTGCCCGAGAAATTGCGCAATGAGCCCGAAGTCTTGAAGACGATGCCTGTACGCACGCAGGATGGCGGGCTCGTCACTCTGGGACAATTGGCAGAGTTTGTGAACGTGAAGCAAGTGGACGCTATCGGCCGGGAGTTCGGGCGTCGGCGAGTGGGGATCAATGTGGATCTGGTGTCTGATGTGGATGTCGAACGTTACGTGGCCGAGGTTCGCAGTAAGATCGACGGGGTGATTGATCTACCTCCTGGTTATCGCGTGGAATTCAACGGACAGTTTGAGCACCTAGCGGAGGCGCGTGAGCGCTTGATGCTGGTGGTGCCTGTGGCATTGCTGATGATCTTCATGCTGATCCACGCTACCTTCCGGAGTGTGGGCCAAACGATGATCGTTTATTCGGGCATTCCCTTCGCCATCACAGGGGGTGTGCTGGCGCTCTGGGCACGGCAGATGCCTTTCAGCATCAGTGCTGCGGTAGGCTTCATTGCTTTGTCCGGTGTGGCTGTACTGAATGGTGTCGTGTTGATTAGCTGCTTCAATCAGATGCGGACTGAGGGATTACGGTGTGTGGAGGC
>CAZCAL010000057.1:13175-15869 GCA_964496625.1 uncultured Verrucomicrobiaceae bacterium
GGGTGGGAAGTCTTCAGCGATTGCGTCCTGTCTTGATGACGGCCCTGGTGGCATCAATGGGTTTTGTGCCGATGGCTCTCTCGCAAGGCCTTGGAGCAGAGGTGCAGCGCCCTCTGGCGACGGTCGTTATCGGGGGCATTCTCACCAGCACGTTTTTGACGCTGATCCTGCTGCCACTGATGTATCGCTGGCTTGGAGAGTTGACGGAATCAACCGGGGAGAAAAATCCAGAACTCAGCGCCGCCGGACTCCCGGTTCCTACAGCCGGCTTTACCGCCATGAGCAGTAGCCACAGCGCGCACCAAGCTTAGCCCCAGACCCATACCAGGGCCGGTAGAACGAACGGCGGCGGAGCCCCGAACGAATCGCTCCCAGATCTGTTCCATTTCCTCTTTGGCGATGCCGGGGCCGGAATCCAACACGCGAATGGTGGTGCCTGTAGCATCGCTTTCCAATCGCACTATGATATCGCCGCCTTTGGGTGTGCAACCGAGGGCGTTGTCCAGCAGGTTGGTGATTGCTTGAATAAGACGCTGCGTATCTACCGCCATGATGCTGTCCGTCTCTGCTTCGAGTCGCAGATTTTGCTGACGATCTTCCGCAGAAGGGAGATACAAATCAATGATGCTTTCCAAGAGCGTGTGGAGGGAGGTCCGCTCCCGATGCAGCATGAGCGCGTTGTGTTCGCCAGCACGCACGTTCAGGATGGTCTGCACCAGATTTGTGGCACGGTCAATTTCATCGATACCACGTGCCGCAGCTTCTCTTCCTGCCTCATCCGCAGCGTGATCTTGAAATGCCTCCAGATTTCCACGAATTCGTGCCAGTGGCGTTCGCAGTTCGTGAGCTAGGTGATCGTTTGCGGCTTGTAGTTCTAGCGTTAGGTTGGCATTGCGGTCTAGCACCTTGTTGAATGCAGACGCAAACTCCCGCAGCTCCGGCACGGCGCTGGGCGCTTCCAGTCTGGATTCGCCGCTCCCCTTGGCCAAGGTTTGGGCGCTGGCGATCATGCCACGCACAGGTCGCAGGACCTGTCCTCCATACCAAAACACGGGAATTAGCGCAATGACCGCAGCGGCAATACCCGCGATCCAGAGGTAATTGCGGATGTGCCCCAGGTATTCGCGATCTGCGGCGTCCATCCTTCCATACCACAGCACTGCGCCATCATTGAGCACCACGCGTCCGATGAGGATGTGCTCGTCATTTTCCGGATGCTCAATCGTGATAAGTCCTTTTACGTTTGCCAGCTTGCGAAGGTGTGAGGCATCTGGCCAATGGAACTTTGTGGGGACTTCTGGCTGATGCTCGAAGAGGACTTTCCCGTCAAGGGACACGACGCGCAAGACGTCGTCCTCATCGTGCATGCCAGAGGCAAAAAGCCTCTGCACGCCAGCGATGCCCTCTGCTTCATAGAAAACGGCATGTTCACCTAGATCATCAATGACAACCTTGCGGCCCATCTCATCAAGATCACGATGCAGCGCCCAACCGGCGAGGGTAAGACAGAGCGCGATACTGGTTCCGATCGTGATAGCCTGAAGCGCCACCAGCCTCCAGGTGGAGGAAGTGTGATCAGGAAAGAGCTTTGAAAACATATCCCTTACCGCGCACAGTCTGGATGCAGGTCGCATGGCCGGGCGCATCCAGCTTGCGTCTCAAACGGCAGATCATCGCATCCACCACATTTGTGCCGGGATCGAAACGGATATCCCACACCTTGTCGAGCAGAAACTTCTTCGTCAGCGTCCGCCCTTCGTGATCCAGAAACAGCTCAAGCAATGCGCACTCACGAGGTTGCAGATCAACAAAATCTGACGAGCTGCGGAGGCGACGCTGCCGCGTGTCCAAGACCCATTCCCCGATGCGCCGTTGACCCGTTGCGGACTGTTGGTAGCGGCGGTTGAGTGCGTCCAAGCGTGCACCGAGTTCTTCCATGGCGAAAGGCTTTGTCAGGTAATCATCGCCGCCGGAAGAGAGGCCGCGCACACGATCAGTGACGCTGTCCCGAGCCGTCAGGAAAAGCACCGGGACCAAATCATTGTCCGCACGCAGTGCGGCCACGATTTCAAAGCCATCTTTCCCTGGCAGATTCACATCCAGGATGACTGCGTCAAAGGCCTGACGCAGGGCGGTGCTCAGTGCTTCGCTGCCGTCTGCATGGCAGGTAACGATGTGCCCGCTCTTGGTCAGCCAAGCGCTAATTTGGCGCGAGAGTTCGGGGTCATCTTCGGCCAGGAGGAGAGTCATAGTGATCAGTGCGGTAGAGGTTAATCGGTCCGTGAGAGGGATGGCAAGACTATAACACAACATCGTCTGAGAGTTCATTACCGAACGATAACGTGATCGCCCCTTGTGCTCATGAGATGATGCCCCCGACGCAAGCACAACGCGAACGTCGAAACAACACAAGCAAGACAAACATAGGCATCAATAATGAAACGCAGCATCGTACTCACGATCTTCCTTTCGGCCTTCATTGGCTCTGCCAGCATGAGCGAAGCAGCAGCCTTCGCCTCCGTGGCGAAGCAAGCCGGTGAATACCAGGGGAATGGATTGCCAGCAGACGAGTCCCTCGCCATCCAGGATGGTACGGCACTCGAAACGCCCTCCGACGCGCAGGCACAGGAGATGAAGAAGAAGAAAAAGAAAAAGAAGAAGAAGAAAAAGTCAAAGGCCTCCTGAAGCCGATCA
>CAZCAL010000058.1:0-11920 GCA_964496625.1 uncultured Verrucomicrobiaceae bacterium
ACCCCTTCGCTACGGCATCCGCTTTGGCGGCATCGATGGCACTTTGCGGGAGACCCTTCAGCTTCGTGACGTCTTCAATGATCATCTCCCACGCATTTGTGGAGTCGAGGACGTTTTCGGAGTACTTCTGCGTCAGTTGGGAAAGCTCGGACTCGATCTCCTCCAGACGCTTCTTTTTGTCGCCGTGTAGGTCTGCGCCGTGTTGGCGGAAGCCCTCCATGGTCTCCTCCAGCGCCCGTTGCCGCACTCCTTTGAGGGCACGCCCCTCTTCGGTCTTGCTGTAAGTCACCAGCAGATCCCAGAGGTGCTCGTTGAGAGGAATCTTCGCGAAGAAGGCGCTTACCTTGGGCAGCATGGCATTGTGCGCGGCTCGCAGTGCTGGAGAATTGCAGAGCGAGTCAAGATGCGTGACTAGACCCCAGGCTTCGTTCAGCGGGCGTGTGGCATCGTCCAGGCCAAGGACGACCGTCTCAAAATTCATCTTGCCACGATCCTGATCGATGACCCGATCGAGTGCCGCTTGGGCTTGTTCGAGAGCTTTGCTAATGTCTGCCTCGATGTGCTGGGGAGTCAGAGTTGACCAGCGGATATGGAAGTCATTGGCAAGGAAAGGGGCTGACATAAGGGATTTTGAGATGGGCACAGATGGGGAGCACCTAAGCTGCATCGCCCTCGCCGACAATTAAAGGGGAAATGCACGGTTTTTTGTCATTTCCCACGTTCAATTTTTAATGGAGGTTTTTTCTGAGGGCTGCAGCAGGCCGCTGTGAGGCCGACGCCATTGATACCGCTAATGAAGCTGCCCAGGCTAAGGCAGCTTCTCATTGGCGCTCTCGTTCGCACCGGGGTCACAGACCACCGGCTACAGTTGCAGGGACTGTTCCCGTCTATTGACCGCTGGCCCACTTCACAGCGTTGATCAAGATGGTGCGGAATGGTGGCAGATCATGAACTCGCTCATCGTGACCCAGCGCGATGCCGACGATGCGTGCCTTTGCATGTTCAGTGATCCAGACGCTTGGGTGGGGCTTACTGTATTTCTTGCTGGGGCTGGTTTCCGCCAAGACCTGAATCGCTGCGGTGCCTTCGGGGGCACCTTCGGCGTTCACGTAGTAGAGTTCGTCCTCCACTTGGAAGGTAGCGGGCACGCCTGCCATGATGGGATGGTCTTTCGCGACGACGTTCACGGAGAAGGCGTCCAGCTTGTCGTGGCCGCGCGCACCACCGCCGACGATTTGTGCATTCAACTCCGGCCAACCCGCAAAACCATACCAGGTGCCTGGGTGCAGCATGACGATGCCTTTGCCTGCTGCGGCGAAGTCCATCACGGCTTTGCGGTAGGCGGCAATGTCGAAGAACTTACGGTTTACGCTGATGATCGCCACATCTGCGTTGGCGAGCTCCGCAGCGGCTTGATCGCGGTCTTCAGTGTAGTTGACTGAATAGCCCGCTTTTTTGAGGAAGGCGACATCGGTGGTGCCGAAGAAGGTGGCAAAGTTGTGGGAGGAACCACCACCAATCACCAGGACTTTGGTCTTGCCAGCTTCCCATTGAATGGGGGAGGCAGGAACAAGAGGACCATCTCCTTTGCCACCTTCTTTCGGGGCATCCTCTGGCTTGGCGAAAGTCACCTCGGGCCCGGCTTTGCCCTTCCCTTTGGCTTTTCCAGGGCCTTTGGCAGGTGGGGGTGGGCGCTTGGAGACGTCTGCATTGCCTGCTGCGGGGCCTTTGCCTTCAATGTCTGCGGTGATCGCGACCACGACTGGCACCGTCCTATTTCCAGCGGGGCTTTCGAGGATGAGGGTCTTGGCGACGCCTTTCTTCGTGAGTTCCATCGTCAGCAGGCGCATCTGTTGCCCGTCGGTGAGGCCTTCCACATACTTGGAGCCCGGTACTTCCACAGGGCGGATGTAATCTGAGAAGTGGACGCCGTTGATGAAGGTGAATTCCTCCTTCTCGCCGCTGTCATAGACAACGGTGGCCTTGAGGGCAGGGTCCTCTTCACGGATCGCGGGCCAGCCCCAGCCGGAAATACCGCTGAGGAGTTGCAGGCGCTTCGTGGAGACATTCAGCGCTACTTCGACCCGCTCAGGGAAGCTCTGACTGTGATTGTTCGGTGCAGGGCCGCCCTTGAGGACGATGAGATTCGCTCCCGCGGAGCTTTTCGTCGGGTCTTGGATGAAGAAGGGAACGTTTTCGATCTTCAAATTCCCAAATTTGGACAGCTTCACGCGGCCACCATTTGGATCTGGGGCAGCGAATACGCCTTCGCGGCTGTCCGCCGTGAAGGCATCGGCGAGATGGATGATGCGGAACTGCTTCATCGCATCGCCGCAGATGAAGGCAAGGATGTCGCGCAGGTTTTCGGGGCCGAGAGCGTCAAGACCTTCCGGCATGAGGCTGCGGCGGGTGTTCTCCTTCTTATCGATCTCGCTCTTCGCGATTTCACGCAGACCCGTCTGGGTAGCTAGACTGACGGTGGACGAGTTTTCGCTGGTGACGACGCCCTGCAAAGCCTCGCCTTTCTTCGTGGTGATGTTGAAGGCCCAGAAGCTGGGGTCCACCTCCCGATTTGGGTCCACGATGTGGATGATCAATTCGGCGGGTCCATGCGCGCCCATGCCGTCAAGCGGTGGGCCGACAGCGGCACCGATGTCGCCAAGCTTGTGGCAGACGGCGCAGGCGGCGGTGAAAAGCATCTTGCCTTTGACTGCATCCCCGGGTTTTTCGACCTCGGGAATGAGCGTGGCGATGATGGCGTCCTTGGCAGAATTGTTGACCTTGAAGAGATCGTTCGCGCGACGGGCGATCTGCTTGTTTGGATGCGAACGCAAGCGTGCGACATCGCCTGGAGGAAAGGCCTTTGGATCAATGGTGCCGGACTTCACGGCGTTGAGCAGTTCGTGGGTGGCCTGGGGGCGCTTGAGGATGGCGTCAAAGGCCAATTGCTGAAGCGCAGGCGTCAGCCGAGGGAAAGAAGCGACGATGGGGGTGACGTCGCCTTTTTCGTTCATTGCCTCAATGATGACAGTGCTGAGTGCCTCGGGTGTGGCAGCGTCTCCCAAGGGCTGAATGCCAACCTCTGCGCTGGTGCCCCCCACGGCGATCAGGGCTTTTGCGGCGTTGATACGGGCACCGATAGGGGCGGCACTGTCAGCCAAGGTGTTGCTGAGTTTGGCTAGTTCTGCCTTCACCTCACCAGCGAGGGCACCGCCTTTGTCCCACTTGGTGACGAGCGGCAGAGTGGCTGCCGCGAGGGCTGGTTGGGAGAGGAGTTTTTTCAATGCTTCCGTCAGTGCGGGAGTGAGAGCTGGGGCTTCGTTCACCAGTTGGGGCAATCCACGAAGGATGGCGTTCTTAGTTCCGTCCGCCTTCGGAGCGGCCTCGGCACAGGCTTGGATGAGTTCCGCAGCACCGTTCGGAAGTGCAGCCGGTAAGAGCGCTGTCACGAGTGATTCTGCGGTGCCGCTGGCAAGTGCTGCCTTGATGCATGGCAGTGCTTGCTCCGTGCAGGCGGCGATGAGCGCGGAACGCGTCCAGTCGTCTTGGGCTGTGGCGAAGTCACTGAGCACCTGCTGGCGGCCCGTCTCCGTCTTCACCGCTGTTTCAGCGGCTTCGAAAGTTTTGAGGGCGATGCTGCCTTGGCTGGTTGCGACAGGCGCGGACCTCGTCGGAGCGGCAACGGGATGCGCCTGCTTGTGCTGCACTCTCCAGATGCGACCATAGTAGTGGTCGCGGTCAGGACGGACGGCGGCATTGGCGGGACCATGAGTCGGGCCGCGCGTGTCATTGTGGATGACGGCTTGGTTGCAGAAATCGACGACGTAGAGCGCACCATCGGGACCGACGCGGACTTCGATGGGGCGGAACCAGAGGCTCTTGCTGCGGATGAATTCAGTCTGTTCGCGACCAGCTTCGCGTTGCGCCTTGTAGGTGACGCCATCCTTTTCCACCATGAAATTGCTGACGATGTTCAGTGTCGGCTCCGTGGTGAAGTAGCTGTAGTTGTACTTTGCGGGCCACGCGCCGCCTTCATAAATGGCACAGCCTGCGCCTGCGGTGTAGCTGCCGACTTGGTCGATCTGCACATAGGCCTGCTGGTCCCAATGCATTGCTGGGTAGGTGGGTTCATGCGGCAGGAGGCCATTGCTGCTGGTCACGCCGGGTAGCTTTCCTTTTGCCAAGACGTACTCTGGCAGCACGACGTGATGGAAGAGTACACCGCTGGTGGGTTGAGTGTAAAATACCTGGCCATCGCTGGTGATATCGAGCCCCCAAGTGTTGCCACCGCGAGAGCAATATTGCTCAAAGGCACTGCCATCTGGCTTGAAGCGAACGACGCCGCTGCCGATGGGGCCGAAGCCCTTGCTACCATCGCCGGATTTCACGTCGTCGGTGCTGGAGTAGCCATGCGTGGCATAGACCCAACCGTCCAGCCCCATGCGAAGATTGTTGATGACGGCGTGGGTATCGCGGGTGCCGAGGTTGGTGTAGAGCTTGGTTCGCTTGTCCGCCTTGTCATCGCCATCCGTGTCCTCAAAGAACCAGATGTCTGGTGCGGCGCAGACGATGATGCCGTCTTTGTAAAACACGCTGCTGGTGGCAAGTTCCAGCTTGTCGGCGAAGACCTGCTTTTTGTCCATGACGCCATCCCCATCGGTATCGGTAAGGATGGAGACGCGATCGAGTGGATCACGGTCATATTTACCGGGTTTCACGGAGCCAGAATCCATCCAGGCACTCACGTTCGCCTGACGCAGACCATTCGGATATTCCGGCGTCTCCACGACCCAGAGGCGGCCTTTGGCGTCCCAATTGATATTCATCGGGTTATTGATGAGAGGCTCTGATGCAACGAGCGAGATCTCGAATTCTGGATGCACTTCGAGTTGCTTTGGCAAATCCTGTGGACGTGGCGCACCACCCGCGACGTAGCGCAGAGCATCGCCTAGCTCTTCCGGCTTGCACAGTTCATCGATGTTCTCGTGCTTCGCAGCCCAGGCGATACCCCGCAGGATGGAGGTACGGAGACCATTGTGGCTGAAGTTGTTGTACCAATGACCGGGGATGCAGACAAAGGCGCGGTACTTGTCCTTCTCATAAGTCCACATTTGCGGCTGGATGTCGTAAACATTCACGCCCTTGCGCTTTGCCACCGCTTCCGCGGCGCGTTCTTGGGCTTCCCGATTGCCCTTGCCGCCCGTGTCCGCAGCCTTGGGCGTGTAAGCAGCAGCGAGGACCTTCGCTTCGGGAGAAATGTCCATGTCGTAATAAATCTCGTCTTCCAGATCGAAGTTGGAGATGTCCTTGGTGATCGCATTATCACGATCCGTGAAGTAGAGGCTCATCGGTGCCTCCAGCCACTTCGTATCAGGCCTGCGCCAGGTGCCGCCGATCAGAGCCTTGTAGTAATCGCTGCCTGCTGGAGTGTCTGCAACGCTCCCTGCGTGGATCACCACGATGCCGCCACCGCGCTTCACATAGGCCTCGACTAGGGTGCGCTCTTCGGGGGTGAAATTACCGCCACCATCGCGGTGAATGATCAGTACATCCGTTGTCGCCAATTGCTCGGCGGTGGGGAAATCGTCGCCGCCAGTGCACTTCGCCCCGCGCTCGTTGAGCATCGGCACCCAGTCTCTCAGAAATGCCGGGTGATCGTGTGCTCCGGGGGCGTGAGACTTGGCACCGGAGCGGATGAAAATTCGGATGGGTTCCGCCGCAGACGATGAGTCCGGTATAAGGAAGAACGAAAGCAGTGCGGCGGCGAGTAAGAGTCGTTTCATGGTTGAGGGTCGGTGATGATACCAACTAGAACGTCTTGAGGGAAGGCTGTTTTCGCACGGTGCACTATCGGAAATGCACATGCAGCAGACTTTGGGGCTGAAGAAAGCTTGCCTCGCGAGGCAAGGATGGGATAAAAGTAAGCAAGAGAGGAGACGCAGCAATGGGCCGCGTCTCTTAACGTCAGGCTGATCTAAACAGCGCCAACCTAAACCGCTCGCACTACCATGAAGAAGCTACACCACATTCTCGCCGCGATTGATTTCACCCCACACTGCCGCAATGCTTTACGCGAGGCGGCCCGCCGTGCTGCACTGGATGGTTCCGCGCTGACGGCAGTGCACGTGATGGATGATTTTCTGGTTCACGAATTGAAGAAGGCGATGGCCTGCGATCAAGCGACCGTGCGCAGCGAATGGACGCAAAAGTTGCAGAAGTTTGTCGATGATTCCGACTGCGGCGCGGTGATGGCCAAAGTGGAAGTGCGCATCGGAAATGCCTTTGCCGAGATCGTCGAAGCCTGCCAAGTGCATCAGGCGGACTTGCTTGTCATGGGTTCCAAGGGCTCCAAGGCGGAACCCCATCGCATCGGCGTCATCGCCGCCAGGTGCGTGCGTAAAGCACCGGTGGATGTGCTGCTGGTGCGCGGCGATGCGCGGAGTCCGTTCAAGCGCGTCCTAGCCTGTGTGGATTTTTCTGAAAACTCCGCCAAAGCAGTGCAATGCGCCTTGCATCTGGCACAGGAAGACAATGCCGCCCTCGATTGCCTACACATTTATCAATCCGCCATGGCGATGGCCCTGGACTACGGTGGCATGGTTCCGCCGCTGCCCGCTGTGGGCGATGAAGAGTCGATCAATGCGTGGAAAGTAGAGCTTTCCAATTTTCTTGAACCGCTGCTGCGCTCCGCCGGAGACGTTCCTGTGACGCAGGAAGTCCAAGAGCGGTTGAACATCCGCGAAGCGATCATGGAGCACGCCGCCGCCACGGGCGCCGATCTCGTCGTTCTGGGCACGCGTGGCAAATCTGGGCTGCGGGAGATGCTCATCGGCACCACTGCGGAAAAGATCGTGCAGCATGCGCAGTGCTCCATCCTCGCAGTGAAGCCCGACGCAGTTGTAGCGGGTGCAGATTGAGCGTAGTCTGCACCGCATGGCAAAATCCACCAAGAAGACCTCCCCCCAAGCTGTGCCAGTCGTCGAGTCGTGTGAACTCGCCGCTGCGACGCGCGTCGGGCAGGCTGATCCCCTCTTTCAGAGCCTGGCAAACCACGCCGGGCTGCTGGTCATGGAGGTAAATGCCGCTGGCCAGATCATTTGGATTTCGCGGGCCGTCGAAGTTCTCAGTGGATGGACGATCGATGAACTTCGATGTCGCGATTGGGTGGAAGTGCTCGTCCCCGAAGCAGAACGTGCGGCGACGCGAAAGATTTGCCGAGGCGGTGTCGGTGGGGATCGCAGTAGGAGCCATGTGAAGAGCATGCTGCAACGCGACGGCGGCATTCGCTCCATCGAATGGACCCACGCCGATATTACCTCTTCCGAGGGGGCAACGCTTGGTATCCTCTGCATTGGCCGGGATCTATCCGAATTGCGTGCGGCGCAGCAAGAAGCCCGCGCTGCGCAGCAGCGCACGGGGGCGGTCTTAGAGACAGCGGTGAACGCGATCCTCACGATCAACGAACGCGGCATCATCGAGACGGCGAACTCGGCAGCGGTACGGCTTTTTGGTTACGCTGAGGCGGAGATGGTCGGGCAAAACGTCTCCATGCTGATGCCGCAGCCTTTTCGTGGCCAACATGACCAGTATTTGTCGTCGTATTTACAGACCGGTGTCAAAAAGATCATCGGTATCGGGCGGGAAGCCATCGCCATGCGCAAAGATGGCTCTGTCTTTCCCATCGATCTATCGGTGGGCGAGGCCGTGCTGCCGTGTGGTAGGCGGATTTTCACTGGCATCATTCGCGATCTTACTGAGCGCAAGAAGCTGGAGTCGCAACTCCTCCATATCAGTGAGCAAGAGCAGCATCGCATCGGGCGGGACATTCACGATGACCTCTGCCAGCAGTTGGCTGCGATTGGTTGTCTGGCCAAAGTAGCCCACCAAAACCTCCAGCAATCTGGCAGCACGGAAGCCGCAGCACTTCAGGAGATCGTCTCCCTTGTCACGCAGGCAAACGCCTGTGCGCGGGAGATGTCGCGCGGGTTGAATCCCGTGGTGTTGGACTCAGGCGGACTGATGGCAGCCTTGCAGCAATTGGCGGATACAACGGCGCGCATCTATCAGATCCAATGCCAGTTCAAATTTGATGCGCCTGTCAGCATCGGGGATAACCAAGTCGCCGTACAGCTCTTTCGCATCGCTCAGGAGGCCTTAGCCAATGCGGTGAAGCACAGCAATGCCTCCAAGGTCATCATTCAACTAAGGCGGAGAGATCATCAGGTGGAGATGCGCATTACGGACAACGGTAGCGGTATCCCAGACCACTCGGTGCCTGGGAGGGGGACTGGTATGGGGCTTTTAACCATGTCTCATCGCGCACGCATGGCGGGTGGCACTCTGTCTGTGGAGCCTGGAAAAAAGGTTGGCACGATCGTGCAATGCAAAATATCGGTGCCTGAAGCATGAAAAAGAAGCGAACTGAAGGCGATCCAGTAGCCAAGAAACGGATTCTGTTGGTGGATGATCATCCCATCATGCGGCATGGTCTCTCCCAATTGATTCGCGCTGCTGAGGAACTGGAGGTCTGTGGGGAGGCTGGATCCGCTCGGGAAGGACTGGATAAGGTGCTCGCGCTCAAGCCTGATCTCGTTGTGGTCGATTTGACCTTGCCGGATAAAAGTGGGCTGGAACTGCTCAAAGACATTCAGGCGATGGTCCCCGGCATGACCTGCCTTGTTCTGTCCATGCATGACGAGTCCCTCTATGCTGAACGGGTGCTGCGGGCCGGTGCACGCGGCTATCTGATGAAAGAGACCGCTGCTGAGAATCTCATCACTGCGATCCGCAAAGTTTTCACCGGAGGCCTCTACGTCAGCGAATCCCTCGCTGCCAAAATGCTGGAACAGCTCGCCCTGGGCCGCCCCAAGCAGGCGGGTGGAGGAGTCGATGCGCTCACCGACCGTGAACTCGAAGTGCTCGAAGCCATCGGTGCAGGGAAGGCTACCAAGATCATCGCTGAACAGCTCAGCATCAGCGCCCGCACTGTCGAAGCTCACCGCGCCCACATCAAAGAAAAGCTCAACATCACCGATGGTTCCAGCTTGGTCCGCTTCGCCGTTCAGTGGGTGGAGAGCCGAGCAGGCTTGGCGTGAGGTCACGGCCCATCCTGTGGAGAGGGATGGGAACGGTGCTCGAATGAGAAGCCATCGTCCGCACCATTTTTACTGAAGCTTTTCGACCGTCCAGCCGCGGATGGAGAAGGTGCCGAAGGCAAACCCAATGCTCAAATTCGTCCTCGCAGCGGCGAGGCTGGGATGCTCTACGGTGGTGGTGTAGTCTGGGCCGATCTTGATCGTCGCCTTCGTGCCCTTCATCGTCACGACGACATCAACCCACTCGCCTTCCTTCAGTTTTGGGCCAGTTTTTCCGAGCGCGTTGGAGGCGTGGTCGGCGCTGTCGGTCGGGAAGGCGCGGAAGCCGGTGCCATTGGCACTGCTGACGAAGCGGAAGACGTGGCCATGTTCTCCGTTGGCGGTGAAGACGACGCTTTTCGCCCCATCGATGCGGTAGGAAAAGCGCACCTCAGCATCCTGATGCGGCAGATCGTAGAAGATGATCGGCCCGTGGTCTTTGAACTTCTTGTAGAGTTCGTCATCCTGCGTGCAGGTGGCGGTGTGGTCTGCAAACTTCCATTCACCACGGGAGGCGCGTCGCTTGGCCTGCTCTGGGCCGGAGAAGTCATCTTTGAATGGGAGGCTCTCCGCCGCATTCAGCAGCATGGGGGCGAGGGCGATGAGCGTGAGGCAAAGTGGGCGCAGGTTCATAGAGTTCTGTGAGAACGAACTCAACCTGCAAAATCTACCAGCCAACACCGCAAGGTACCCGCGATTCAGGCTCAATCTCCCGCTTCTTCCAGCGCCTGTCCCAGTGCTTCATCGAGGCTCCACATCGTACGGTCGAATTTGCGCTGCCGGGCACGGAATTCGGCTTCAGAGGGCGTTTCCTTGATGGTCTGAAGCTCGTTTTGCGCGAAGGCAAGGTGCTGCTGCAAGGCCAGGAGGCGTGTTTTAAAGTAGTCGCGTCCCGCCACGCCAGAGGTGCTCTCCGTCAGCACCTTGATTTCGGCTGCATAACTCGCCAGCGCCTCGTCCGCCCTCTTTTCATAGTCGGGACGCTTCATCTTGACGCTTTCCTTGGCGTCATTCCACCACTGGCGACCTTTGTGCTCAGCTTTATCCAGGGCTCCTGCGGCTTTTTCGGCGGCCTTTTCTGCTGCCCGACGGAGTTTGTCGGCGAGGGATTCTTCTGCGCGCATCGTGGATGGCATGAGAGCTAGCATCGTCAGCAGGAGGAGGATTGTTTTCATGGTATTTTGGCCTTTTCTATTTCAGATACGAATGGAACGCTCCGTCCGTACGGTTTACATCCATTATGATGATGCCTAAAACGCCGCTGTCTATGAATCGATT
This sequence comes from uncultured Verrucomicrobiaceae bacterium, assembly GCA_964496625.1. GTDB lineage: Bacteria > Verrucomicrobiota > Verrucomicrobiia > Verrucomicrobiales > Verrucomicrobiaceae > JACKQF01. Next base: position 10,413 of record CAZCAL010000058.1, read on the forward strand.
CACCTTCCTCGCTTTCGCCTTAATCGCGTCCTCCGTTGAGGCCCAGCCTGCGACGACTCCGTTGTTTTGGCCAGACAAGGCTGGTCCTACGCTAGATGGCATCGTCCCAGCCGCAGAGGCCGCCAAGCTGCCGATGGAGTGGGATGGCGATTCGGGAAAGAATATCGCTTGGAGCGTGCCGCTCGAAGGTGAGGGGCACTCCACTCCGGTCATCGGTGGAGACATGATTTGGTTCACCGCTGCGACGACGGATGGCAAAAAGCAGTATGTGTATGGCATTGATCGGCACGACGGCAAGATCGTCCACCACAAGCTGGTATTTGAAAATCCCGCCCCAGAGGAACTCGGTAACCCGCTGAACAATTACGCAGCTCCCTCGCCTTTCCTCGAAGCAGACGCGCTCTACGTCCACTTCGGCACCTACGGCACAGCGCGCATTGATCCAGCCACTGGCGAAAAGGTCTGGGAACGTCGCGATATCAATGTGAATCACTACCGTGGCCCAGGCTCATCCCCCATCGTTCACGGGGATCTGCTTTATCTCACCTTTGATGGCATCAATGCCCAGTTCGTCACTGCCCTGAACAAAAAAACCGGTAAAACCGTCTGGAAGACCCCGCGCAGCACCGATTATGGTGACCTGGATGCAGAAGGTCAGCCGACCCGTGGTGGTGATATGCGCAAGGCCTACCACACTCCGCGTGTTTTCGATATCGCCGGTCGTCAGGTCCTGGTGTCTGTGGGCTCGCGCGCTGCGTTCGGGTATGACGCTCTGACTGGAGAAGAAATCTGGACCATCCGCCACGGTGGATTTAACGCAGCTATCCGGCCCATCATGGCTGGCAACGTCCTGCTGATCAATACGGGGTCAGAGCGCTCCCACACCCTCGGCGTTCGGGTCGACGACAAAATGAAGGGCGACATTACAGAGAGCCATGTCCTCTGGGATCGGGATAAGCGCAATGCCAGCGAGTCCTTCCCGGTGCTCGTCGATGGGCTGCTTTTTCAGACCACTCGTGGCGGCATCGTCACCTGCTTGCGTGCGGCGACGGGTGAGGATCTCTGGGAGGATCGGCTGGAAGGGCAGCACTTGCCGTCTCCGATTGCGGCAGCGGGGCATTTGTATTTCAGCAATGACCGTGGGGCGACTCACATCATTCGCGCAGCGGATAAGTTTGAGCTCCTGGCTAAAAATCAACTGCCCGACCCAATGACAGCCTCGCCCGCAGTGGCGGAGGGTGCCCTGTTCTTGCGCACCAAGACGCATCTCTACAAAATCGCCACCAAGTAGCTGAACGTCTAGCCGTTTCGACCTGTCCATTGGACGGCTCCAATCATGATCCAGAATCTTCGCTCTGTTTTCCTCCGTTCCATCGTCCTCAGTGCCGCACTGATCGGCGTTCAGGTCCATGCCGTCGAGCTCACTTCTCCGCCTGCGGTGACCCCAGCTGAGCACGCCGCCACCATTGTCTGGAGGACGGAGGTCGCGAGCGGCTCCCGCGTGAATT